>NZ_JBFBKY010000004.1:0-217741 GCF_040702335.1 Pseudarthrobacter sp. NPDC080039
GACGCACCCACCCGAAGGGAAAGCCGTCCGGATAACCGCTGGAGTCTTGACGAGGCCTAAAGGCAGCTGCGCCCAGCCTCAGTAGTCCGGATAAGGAAACGGTAGCGGGTTGGCGCGGACCCAGGTGGTACCTCAGCCAGTACTGCGCCCTGATTGGCCACGGTGCGAAGCAGGTCGTCATTTCCCGACGGATAGAACCGGTCCACTCCCCCGGCCATGACGGCGATGGTGAGGACAGCCGAGGATCCGCCAGCAAGGGCTGCACGGTGCGCATGGGCATCGATCCCATAGGCCCCGCCCGACACAACGGTAAAGCCCCGCTGCGCAAGGGAGTACGCAAGATCGCCCGTGACTGCCGCGCCATAGCTGGTGCTGTCCCTGGATCCCACCAGGGCGATGCATTTATCAACCGACGGCAGTGGCTGCTCGTGGCCGCGCCACCAAAGACAGATGGGTTCCTGGATTCCGAGGTCTGCAAGCTGGGCGGGCCACAGTTCGTCACCGGGAATGATGAGCCGTCCGCCCAACCGGGCCATGGTGGCAAGGTCCCGTTCGGGTGCCAGGTCCGGGAGCCTCGGTTGCCACCGCCTGAGTGCGGCGGCCAGTCCGGCCCAGCTGCTCCCCGCTGCGTTGTCTGCGAGCAGTGTGGTGATTTCGTGTTCCAGGCCAGGCCCCGCAGCTACCTCTCCGGTGGCGATGCGCAGGGCGTCCGTTGCCCCGGCAGCCTGCACCAGGGCGAGACCGGCAGCGTCCTGTGGTTCCATCAATCGTGAAAGGGCAGCCCGGGCCAGCCGTTCGGTGTCGTTGCCAAGTTCCTTCTCCACAGCCACGTCCTTCGCTTCATTGCATTCCGCTGGGTTGGTCATGCCATTGCCGCCGCAGCCTGGCGCAGGCCCAGGGCCTGTCCGATGTCGTTTGTATCCGGTTTATCCCGGTGCCCAAGGTCAGCGAGGGTCCATGCGAGCCGAAGGACGCGGTCGTAGCCTCGCGCGGTCAGGACGCCACGCTCCAGTGACTGGTCCAGGATCCGGGTCGCCCCCGACGGAAGCCGCAGGTCCCCGCGCAGGACACGTCCCGGTACCTGCGAGTTGGTCTCCAGGCCGAAGCGCTGGAGGCGTCGGGCTTGCCTGGCGCGGGCGTCCAATACCCGGCGTGCCACCGTTGCGCTGCCTTCTTCCGCTCCTGCCTGTCCGAACTCGGCCAGGGATACCCGTTCCACCTGCAGTTGGATGTCCACCCTGTCCAGCAGGGGTCCGGACATCCTGGCAAGGTAACGGCGGCGCATCATCGGCGTACAGGTGCAGTCGAGCCCCTTGCCCGACGCCTTCCCGCAGGGGCAGGGGTTGGCAGCAAGCACCAGCTGGAACCGGGCCGGGTAGGCGGCCGTCCCGGCTGAGCGATGGATCACCAGCTCTCCGCTCTCCAGTGGCTGCCGCAGCGCATCCAGGACACGCCGTTCATATTCGGGTGCCTCGTCCAGGAAGAGGACGCCGCGGTGTGCACGGGATGCCGCGCCCGGACGCGGCACGCCCGAACCGCCGCCAATGATGGCCGCGGCGGTGGCTGAATGATGGGGGTTTTCAAAGGGCGGCCTTCGCAGGAGCTGCACCGAGGAGGACGGCAGGCCGCACAGCGAGTGGATGGCCGTGACCTCCATGGATTCATGGTCACCAAGATCCGGTAACAGCCCGGGCAGCCGTTCCGCCAGCATCGTCTTGCCGGCGCCCGGTGGTCCGGTGAGAAGCAGGTGGTGCGCGCCTGCGGCTGCCACTTCCAGGGCCCGCCGTGCAGCGCCCTGGCCGGAAACGTCCGCCATGTCCGGGCACGGGCCGGGCAGTGGCGGCCCGTCCCCTCCGTTATCGGCATCGTCAGGTTCGAAGTCCAGGGCAAGCTCCTGGGGGTCAGCGCCGAAGTCGAGGGCGAGCCTGGCAAGCGTGCGGTATCCGCGGACGCTGGCACCGGGAACAAGTGATGCCTCGGCAAAATTGGCCTGCGCCACCACGATCTCCGGGTAACCTGCCTGCACCGCCGCCATGACCGCAGGCAGGATGCCCCGCACAGGCCGCAGCCTGCCGTCGAGTCCCAACTCGGCGATGAAAACGGTGCGCCCCGTGGGCTTGATGTCATTCGCGGCCCGGAGCACGGCCATGGTGACAGCGAGGTCGAACCCGGACCCCCGCTTGGGCAGCGACGCCGGGATCAGGTTGGCGGTGATCTTCCTGCGGCTGAGGGGGATGCCGGAGTTCTTTGCAGCCGAGCGGATCCGCTCCTTTGCCTCGTTCAGGGATGCATCCGGCAGGCCCAGGATGATGAAGGCCGGGAGTGTCTGGCCGATGTCCGCTTCGACCTCGACCATGTAGCCGTTCAGCCCCACAAGGGCAATGGAGTAGGTGCGGCCAAGCGGCATCATTCCACCCCCTTGAGGTGCTCCACCACGGGTTCGCCGCCGCCGTCGTCCACGACGGCAATGACGTCCACCCGCCGCAGCGGCATCCTCAGCTCCCGGTCCCGGCACCACGCGCCGCCCAGGCGGTGCAGCCTTGCCAGTTTGTCCGGCCCCACGGCTTCGAAAGGGTGGCCGTAGTCGAGGGAACGGCGGGTTTTGACTTCGGCTATGACCAGCGCGTCGCCGTCCAGGGCCACAATGTCGATCTCGCCCTCGGCGCACCGCCAATTGCGCTCCACGACCAGCATGCCGAGCGCTTCAAGATAGCCTGCGGCGAGGTCCTCGCCGTGCCTGCCCAACAGGTCTTTGCGTTTCATTTCTACCTCCGCCTCCAGCCTGGCGGCAGCAGGGTACGGAGGACAGGAAGGCCCTGCCATATGTGGACAGGGCCCGGTGTGGAGGGGAAGTGGGAACTCCTAGTTGCCCAGGTCCACGTCCTTGGGCAGGGCCAGTTCCTCGTTGCGGGGCAGTTCCTCGACGTTGACGTCCTTGAAGGTCAGCACCCGAACGCTCTTAACAAACCGTGCCGACCGGTAGACGTCCCAAACCCAGGCATCCTGGAGGGTCAGGTCGAAGTAGACCTCGCCATCGGCGCTGCGGGCCTGGAGGTCCACATGGTTGGCGAGGTAGAAGCGCCGCTCGGTCTCGACAACATAGCTGAAAAGGCCGACCACATCGCGGTACTCACGATAGAGCTGAAGCTCCATGTCGGTTTCATAGTTCTCAAGATCTTCAGCACTCATGCTTCCATCTTGCACCATGTGCGGCACGGCTTGCGCCGACCGGCGGGAGTCAGTCTTCGCACGCCTCGTCGTCACCTGCTGCTTCGACGCCCTGCAGCTCCCCGCCGAGCAGCCGCCAGCTGACGCGGTGGTGGGGCGTGGGGCCGGCAGCACGGAGGACGGTGCGGTGGGCCGCCGTGGCGTATCCCTTGTTGATGTCCCACCCGTAATCGGGATACTCAAGGTGAAGTTCCCGCATCATCGTGTCCCGTTCCACCTTGGCGATGACACTTGCCGCCGCCACGCTCAGGCACTGCATGTCCGCCTTGACCTTGGTGTGGACCGGGGCTTCGCACGCGGTCTCCAACACGGGCTGGTCGAACAGGGACAGTTGCTCGGCGGGCGAAAGCCAGTTGTGGCTTCCGTCGAGCAGCACGGCGTCGGGGGTGACTCCCGCAGCAAGGATGCTGCCCCAGGCCCTGGTACCCGCCAGGCGCAGCGCGGCAATAATACCGAGTGAATCGATCTCCCCGGCGGTGGCGTGTCCCACGGCCGAGGCGACGCTCCACCGCCGAACCAGCGGATCCAGTCGTTGCCGTTCTCCCGGGGTGAGGAGTTTGCTGTCACGCACGCCGGCCAGCGGCTTTTGCCGTTCCAGGTCAACGACGGCGATTCCCACGCTGACAGGTCCGGCCAGGGCGCCGCGGCCTACTTCATCCACGCCGGCGAGGAACCGTACGCCCTGGGCCTTGAAAGTGCGCTCATGCCGCAGGGTGGGCGCCTTGCCACCACGCGGCACCGGCTTGGAGCCGGCGCGAGCCTTCGCCGCGGGGGACGCCTGTACAGCGGTGGACATGGTCAGCGGGCCGCAGGGACGTTCTTGAACACGTCCGGGTAGTTGTCCAGGGTCTTGATCCTGTTCAGCGGCCATGCGATAACGGCAGCCTTGCCTTCGAGGTCCTTGAGGTCGATGAATCCGCCGTCCGTCTCCATGTGCGCGCGGGAATCGGCCGAGTGGTTCCGGTTGTCACCCATAACCCACACCTTGCCTTCCGGGACGGTGACGTCAAAGTTGCGGACCTGCGGAACTTCAGCGGGGTTGATGTACGTCTCGTCGATGGCGGTCCCGTTGATGGTCAGTTTACCGCCGGCGTCGCAGCAGACCACATGGTCGCCGGGCAGCCCGATGACCCGCTTCACCAGATGCTGCTCCGAGTTGTCCGGCAGGAGCCCAACGAACGTCAGCCCGTCCTGGACCCAGGTGAACGGCCCCTGCGTCTTGGCGGGTGCCGGAGGCAGCCAGCCCTTGGTGTCGCGGAACACCACAACGTCTCCCCGGCTGAGCGCAAAGGGCTCCGGCACCAGGAGGTTGACGAAGATCCGGTCATCCACGTCCAACGTGTTGACCATGGATTCCGAGGGAATGAAGAAGGCGCGGAACAGGAATGTCTTGATGAGGAAGGACAGCACCACGGCGATAACCACGACGGTGGCGATCTCCCTCAGCCATCCCAGCAAGGGATTGCCTGGCGCCTTGGCCGCTGTCCGTCTGCGCCGCTTGGCGGGCGCGGCTTCCTGCACGTCCGCATCGGACGCGGACGAAGCTGGAACGGCCGGCCTCTCGGAAGCGCCGTCGTGGCGGGGTTCAGGGTTCCCCGCGTTGTTCTCGGGCATTTACCGTCCGTTCTGTGTTGGTGGCCCCGCTGCGGGCGGCCGTGCTACTGGAGCAAATCTATCAAGCGGCCAGAGGATCTGGACCGGCCTGCCGATCACCCGGTCCACCGGTACCAGCCCACCGCCGGGTGCGCCGAGCAGGCTGCGGGAATCGGCGGACACCGAGCGGTGGTCGCCCATCAGCCATAGCCTGCCGTCCGGCACAACGGTGCTGAACTTCTGGGTGCTGGGCGCGTCGCCGGGGAAGATGTACGGCTCGTCCAGGGCTGACCCGTTGACCGTCACCTTCCCGCCAGAGTCGCAGCAGGCCACTGTATCGCCGGGAAGGCCGATAACCCGTTTGACGTAGGTTGTGTCGCTGCCGGTGAGCCCGAGCCACTGCAGGGCGGAGGCTGCGCCGTCCACCACTGGGCCCTTGCCGCTGTTAAGCGGGGCAAAGCTGCCGCGGCCGTCAAAAACCACAACATCCCCATGTCGGATGGGTTCGGACTGGAAGTCCGTCCTCGATACCAGGATGCGGTCCCCGCCTTCCAGGAGCGGCTCCATGGACTCCGACGGGATGAAGTAGACGTCAAGCCACAATGACCGGACCAGTCCGCTGATGGCTACGGCGAGGACCAGGGCCAGAAAGACAAAACGCCAGCCCGTTTTGCGGGGCTGGCGTTTTGTCTGGTGCATGGTCCGTATCCTGGCGCTGGTGCATTGCTCCGGCGCTTGCCGGCTACGGCCGCGCTCCGGCCTGGCAGTAAGTCCCGGCAGGAATTACTTGGCGGAGCTGAAGTCGCGCTTTTCCTTGATCTTCGCAGCCTTACCGCGCAGTGCGCGCATGTAGTAGAGCTTGGCGCGGCGGACGTCACCCTTGGTGACAACCTCGATCTTTTCGATGATCGGGGAGTGCACCGGGAAGGTACGCTCCACTCCGACACCGAAGGAAACCTTGCGGACGGTGAAGGTCTCGCGCACGCCATCGCCCTGGCGGCCAAGGACGAAGCCCTGGAAGACCTGGACACGGGTGTTCTTGCCTTCGATGATGTTCACGTGCACCTTGAGGGTGTCACCCGCGCGGAATTCGGGAACATCGTTGCGCAGCGAAGCTGCATCGACGGAATCGAGAATATGCATGATTGCACTCCTGGTGAACGCCACAGGTCATTCACTTTGGGTCACGGCAGGCAAGCCCGGCTGCTGGAGAGCAGGCCGGGTATTACCGCCGAAGTAAAGTGGTCCGGCCGCTTCATGGGTTGATGGGGCCGGTTGTCCGGCTGTTGGCCGCGCTACCCCCTGTGGCAGGTGCGGACCCAGCAGACACACAAGGGTTAATTTTGCCACAGCAGCAGGGTTACGCCAATTCCGCGGCACTAATCCCGTTGCGCGGTGTCTGCTTCCGCGCGGTGTACCAGGCGGCCGTCCACGACGTCGTACCCCAGGTTGTGCAATTCTGTGCGGTCGGCACGAGGCAGGCTGCCGGCGTCGAACCCCTGCAGGAGGTCCGGGCGCCGCTCCGCGGTCCGGCGGTACTGTTCGTGCCGGCGCCACTGGGCAATCCTGCCGTGGTTGCCGCTGAGGAGCACCGGCGGCACCTCGCGGTCCCGCCACACGGAGGGCTTGGTGTACACCGGGTACTCCAGGAGGCCGTCGGAGTGGGACTCCTCGACCAGGGACTCGGGGTTGCCCACCACGCCGGGAAGCAGGCGTCCAATGGCCTCCACCATGGCCAGGACGGCCACTTCCCCGCCGTTAAGAACATAGTCTCCCAGGCTTACGGGACGGACGGTGAAGTGTTCCTGCGCCCATTCGATGACGCGTTCATCGATGCCCTCGTACCGCCCGCAGGCGAACGCGAGGTGCTGCTCCTCTGCCAGCTCGTAGGCAAGGACCTGGGTGAACCGCTCCCCTGCCGGTGACGGAACGATCAGCACGGGTTTGTGCTCCGGGTCCGGGCGTCCTTCGGCCACGGCGGTGAGTGCCTGGGCCCACGGTTCGGGCTTCATGACCATGCCGGCGCCGCCGCCGTACGGGGTGTCATCCACGGAGCGGTGCTTGTCCGTGGTGAAGCCGCGCAGGTCGTGGACGTGCAGGTCCAGGATTCCGTCCTGGCGTGCCTTGCCGATCAGCGAAAGCTCCAGAGGGGCAAGGTATTCGGGAAAGATGCTGACGACGTCGATCCGCATCTAGTCCGTGCCTTCCTCTTCCGGGGCGCCTGCGTCGTCGGAGTTGAGTTCGAAGAGTCCGTCCGGCGGGGTGAGGAGGATGAAGCCGTCCTCGATGTTGACCTCGGGCACGATCTGCTCCACGAAGGGGATGAGGATTTCCTCGCCGCCGGGGGTGGTGACCATGAGCAGATCCTGGACCGGCATCGTGTTCAGCGCCGTTACCTTGCCCACCACCTGCGAGCCGACCCGGGCCTCCAGTCCGACGAGTTCGTGCTCGTACCAGCCCTCGTCGTCGTCCTCGTCGAGTTCTTCGGTTTCGATGAAGAGCTTGGCACCGCGGAGGGTCTCGGCCCTGTTGCGGTCCGCCACTTCCTCGAAGCCCAGCAGCAGGATGTCCTTGTTCCAGCGGGCACTGCTGACGGTCAGGGGTCCGGACGCGGCAGGTTCAACCACGAACTCCGTGCCGGGGACAAACCTGTCCTCCGGGGCGTCGGTCAGCACCTGGACCGTGACTTCCCCGCGAATGCCGTGCGGCTTGCCAATCCGTGCCACCTGAAGCTGCATCTGTTCCTCTGTTCCGGGTTGTGGTGGTTTGTGGTGAAGCACTGTGTTGATCAAAGCAGTCCGGCCCCTCCACCAGGTGGTGGAGGGGCCGGAGCAGAACTAAGTGTTGCCGAGCGCTCAGCGGCGGCGGTCGGTGTCGACGACGTCGACCCTCACCGGTTCGCCGCCGGCCAGTGCCGCCACCACGGTGCGCAATGCGCGCGCCGTGCGGCCCTGGCGGCCGATCACCCGTCCCAGATCGTCCTGGTGAACGCGCACCTCGAGGGTATCCCCGCGGCGGTTGCTCTTGGAACTGACCTTGACGTCATCCGGGGAATCAACGATTCCCCGGACCAGGTGCTCCAGCGCTTCTGCCAGCAATCTACTCAGCCTCGGTGGTCTCAGCTTCGGCGTCGGCCGGGGCCTCGGCAGCGTCAGACTTGGATGCCTTCTTGGTGATGGCTTCCGGGATGATGACGGAGCCCTTCTCCGGTGCAACGAAGGCTTCCTTCTCGACCTTGGTCTTGAGGGTGCCTTCCTGGCCCGGCAGGCCCTTGAACTTCTGCCAGTCACCGGTGATCTTCAGGATCGCGGCGACCTGCTCGGACGGCTGGGCGCCGACGGACAGCCAGTACTGTGCACGCTCGGAGTTGACCTCGATGAATGAGGGCTCTTCGGTGGGGTGGTACTTGCCGATTTCCTCGATGGCACGGCCATCACGCTTGGTGCGTGAGTCCGCAACGACGATGCGGTAGTACGGGGCGCGCATCTTGCCGAAGCGCTTAAGGCGAATCTTTACGGCCACTTTTGTGGTCACTCCTGTTTCAGAAAAAGGGGTGAACCCGGCTTTCTGCACCCGTGGGGCGGGCCGTACTTGCGGGTTCGAAGGACAGGATCCGGACGCGGAGAGAGGGGCCGCGCAGATCGAGTACCTGTCTATTGTGCCAGACGAGTGGCGTTATTTCGACTTTGGGGACGTCCGGCGCTTCAGGCCGACCAGACGTACAGTCCCGTCCGCTCCGAATCATTGATTCCGGCCGCAAGCTGCGCCAGTTGCTGCACGTAGGTCCTGGCCTGTCCGGCACCGAACGGCATGTCTTCCTGGGCGGCCCACTGGACGGCGACGTCATCCAGGACGTTGCCTTCGCCTTCGGTCTCGTAGGAGAGCAGGTCCGCGAGGGCGCGCACCATCGCCGGCGGCACGGCAAGGAGGGAATCGCTGGCCACGTCCACCATGGTCAACTCATAATCGGCCCCGGCGGCGTGAACGGCAGTGCCGGCAAGGTCGCCGAGCTGCTCCACCTCGAAGTCACTGATTCCCTGGATGCGCACAGCCTGGCCGGCGGGGGCGCTTTCCGCGGAGGCGCGTCCTTCGTCGAGGATGCCGGCGCGTTTCAGCGCGGCGTCATGGGTGGCAACAAAAATTTCGGTGAAGCCCATGGCGTGTGCCCTTCTTCCGTTGGCGGAACTGCGTGCCGGGCACTGCGTGCTGCCCGTCCGTACGGGATCAGCCTAGTAGCTGCGAAGCTGCCGGCGCACGCAACGGTCCTGGGGCCGGACGCCGCCGGCAGCGCGGTGGCTCAGTGGACGGCCACCCGGATCCGGTTGCGCCACGGGTCTTCGAAGCGGAGCTCGGCTCCCGTGTGGTGCGAGGGCACCCCGGCGACCTTGAGCCGGTCAGCCAGTGCGCCGACGTCGTCACCCGAGGGAACTTCGATGAGCACCTCACCCAGCCCAAGGGTGTCCTTGCGGGGGCCGGCGCCGCGGCTGTTCCAGACGTTCATAGCCATGTGGTGGTGGTAGCGGCCCGCGGAAACGAACAGCGCCTGCCCGTGCCAGCCCGCCGTCTTCTCGAAGCCCAGTGTTCCCACGTAGAAGTCCCGGGCGGTCTGGACGTCGCCCACCTGGAGGTGCACGTGGCCCACGCCAGCGGATGTTTGCCGCTGGCCTTCCAGGGACTGCTCGGTCAGGTGCTGCTCAAGGTAGCGCTGGGGCGGCAGGGCCAGGCTGTCCATGACCACGTCAGTCCCGTTCCAGGACCAGTTGCTGCGCGGCCGGTCCCAGTACAACTCAATGCCGTTTCCTTCGGGATCGGTGAAGTAGAAGGCCTCGCTCACCAGGTGGTCGGCACTCCCGGTGAAGGACCGGGGCTCGTACTGCGCGGCCGTTGCGACGGTGGCGGCAAGGGAAGCCTGGTCCTCGAACAGCAGGGCGGTATGGAACAGGCCCGCCTCCCCCCTGCCGGGAAGGTGCAGCCCAGGCGCGGGCGCCAGGTGGACCAGCGGCCGGCCGAGCCTGCCGAAATAGAGGCCGCCGTCCTGCTCGGCCACCACCTCAAGGCCAAGCGCCCGCTGGTAGTAGTCGGTCATAACCTTCATGTCGCCCACCTTGAGCATCACCGTGCCCATGGCGAGGTCGGCGGGAAGAAGATCCCGGGTGCTGGATGCTGTAGTCACGTGAAGGCTCCTTGCGTTGGAGGCCGTCCCATTGGCGGCCTGTCACACATTAAAATTACTTGAAGCTTCAATTTATTCCAAGTCCCCGCAGCGCCGTGGGTCAGCGGATGATGTGTCCGCCCAGCACCACGTGTTCCAGGGCCTTGATCGTCCCGGGCACCGCCCGTGGATCTTCCCGGCACACCACGACGTCGGCGCGCGCCCCTTCCGCCAGGCCGTCCGCCCCCAGCCAGGCACGCGCTGCCCAGCAGGCCGCGTCAAGGGCTGCAGCCATGGGGAGCCCGGCGCCGTGCAGGGCAAGGATCTCGTCGGCAATCCGGCCGTGCCGGATCACGCTGCCCGCATCCGTGCCGGCAAAAATACGCACGCCGGCGGCATGGGCCTCCGCCACCCGCTCCAGCCTCCGTTCCCACAAGGCCCGCATGTGGGCCGCATAGCGGGGGAACTTGGCGTCGGCCTGCGCCGCAATGTCCGGGAAGGTGGCAATGTTGATCAGCGTGGGAACGATCGGTACGCCCTGTTCGGCGAACCGGGGCAGGTGCCGCGGCAGGAGTCCGGTGGCGTGCTCGATGCAGTCGATCCCTGCGTCCAGCATCTGGTCCAGGGTGTCTTCGGCAAAGCAGTGGGCGGTCACCCGGGCACCTTCGTCGTGGGCCGCCTGGACGGCATCACGTACGACGGCGGCAGGAAAGGAAGGCGCCAGGTCGCCGGCGCTGCGGTCGATCCAGTCCCCCACCAGCTTGACCCAGCCGTCGCCGTCGCGTGCCTGCTTGCGCACGGCCTCCACGAGGCCCTCAGGCTCCACCTCCTCCGCGAAGCCCCGCAGATAGCGGCGGGTACGGGCGATGTGCCGCCCGGCGCGGACCAGCACCGGGAACTCCGTTCCGCCCTGCATCCAGCGGGTATCGGCAGGGGACCCCGCGTCACGGACCAGCAGGGTTCCGGCGGTGAGGTCGGCCAGTGCCTGTTCCCTGGCAACAGGCGGATCCACCGGGCCGGCGGCCCCCAGCCCGATATGGCAGTGCGCGTCCACGAAGCCCGGCAGCACCCATCCGTCGAGCACCCTGCCCGGATGGGTTGCGGGCTTGCTGAAGGTGAGCCTTCCATCCACGGACCACAGCCCGTGCCGTACCTGGTCCGCGGCGGCCAGGACGGGCCCGCGGAAGTGGATGATGTCTGCCATGGGGCTCCTTTCGATGCCCGGTCAGGCTAGCACCGCAATTGTGACAAGCCTCGTCCAGGAGCCTGTGGTAGCTTCGTTCCTGACCACACGGGTGCCCTTGCAGGGGCTGAGATCGGGCTGTTGCAGCCTGCGACCGTTGAACCTGTCCGGATAATGCCGGCGAAGGAAGTGAGTATTCCCTTGAGTACACAAAACACCCAGCTGAACCCTGACCTCCTGCAGTCCGCGGGCGATTTCGGGGACGCATCGGAACAGCCCGTAACCCAGTCACTGAAGTCCCATTCACTCGCCTACGTCGAGGACGAAAAGGCGGGAATCCGGGTGCCGGTGACGGAAATTGCCCTGGAGCCGTCACCCAACGGCCAGGAAAACCCGCCGTTCCGGACCTACCGGACCGCGGGGCCCGGAAGCGACCCCGTGCGCGGCCTGCAGCCCTTCCGCTCGGAGTGGATCGCGGCGCGGGGGGACACCGAGCCCTACAGCGGCCGGGAGCGCAACCTGCTCGACGACGGCCGCTCCGCCGTGCGCCGCGGTGCCGCCTCCGCGGAGTGGAAGGGCGGACAGCCGGAGCCCCGCCGCGCCGTCGACGGCAGGACAGTGACGCAGATGCACTATGCCCGGCAGGGCATCATCACGCAGGAGATGCGCTTTGTGGCGCTGCGCGAAAACTGCGACGTTGAACTGGTCAGGAGCGAGGTGGCCGCAGGCCGCGCCATTATCCCCAACAACATCAACCACCCCGAATCCGAGCCGATGATCATCGGCAAGGCCTTCCTGGTGAAGATCAACGCCAACATCGGCAACTCCGCCGTGACCAGCTCCATCGCGGAGGAAGTGGACAAGCTGCAGTGGGCCACCCAGTGGGGCGCCGACACCGTCATGGACCTGTCCACGGGCGACGACATCCACACGACCCGCGAGTGGATCATCCGCAACTCCCCCGTGCCGATCGGCACCGTGCCGATCTACCAGGCCCTGGAAAAGGTGAACGGCGAAGCCAACGCGTTGACCTGGGAGATCTTCCGCGACACCGTCATTGAACAGTGCGAGCAAGGCGTGGACTACATGACCATCCACGCCGGCGTGCTTCTCCGGTACGTCCCGCTCACGGCAAACCGGGTGACGGGCATCGTCTCCCGGGGCGGATCGATCATGGCGGGCTGGTGCCTGGCCCACCACCAGGAAAACTTCCTGTACACGCACTTCGACGAACTGTGCGAAATCTTCGCCAAGTACGACGTCGCCTTCTCCCTCGGGGACGGCCTGCGCCCCGGTTCCACGGCGGACGCCAACGACGCCGCCCAGTTCGCCGAGCTGGACACGCTTGCCGAGCTCACCCAGCGCGCGTGGGAGTATGACGTACAAGTGATGGTGGAAGGCCCCGGCCACGTTCCCTTCCACCTGGTACGGGAAAACGTGGAGCGCCAGCAGGAGCTGTGCAAGGGTGCGCCCTTCTACACCCTGGGCCCGCTGGTGACCGACGTCGCCCCCGGCTACGACCACATCACCTCGGCAATCGGCGCCACCGAGATCGCCCGTTACGGCACCGCGATGCTCTGCTACGTCACCCCCAAGGAACACCTGGGCCTGCCCAACAAGGACGACGTCAAGACAGGCGTCATCACCTATAAGATCGCCGCCCACGCCGCAGACCTCGCCAAGGGGCACCCGGGGGCGCACGAACGTGATGATGCCCTGTCCAAGGCGCGGTTCGAATTCCGGTGGCGTGACCAGTTCGCCCTGTCTCTGGATCCGGTGACGGCGGAGGCCTTCCACGACGAAACCCTTCCCGCAGAACCCGCCAAGACCGCGCATTTCTGCTCCATGTGCGGGCCGAAGTTCTGCTCCATGCGGATCAGCCAGGACATCCGGGACGAATACGGGTCGGCCGACTCGCAGGCCGCCCTGGCGGAAATGGCCTCCGGCATGCGGGAGAAGAGCCAGGAATTCCTGGCGGCCGGCGGCAAGGTGTACCTGCCGGAGCTGCGGGTTCCCGCGGACAGCTAGGACGCCCGGGCCGGCTGGCTCCGGCTGACCTGGCTGATGAACTGCCGGATGGTCCGGTCCCCATCCGGGGAGTCATGGGGCCGGTGCCCTCCCGCGGCAACGCGGTGCAGGGCGCCGGTCTCCCGCAGGTAACCGGCAATTTCCTCGTACAACGGCTCCCAGCCACCGGTCAGGACGAGGGTGGGCACGCCGGGAACAATGTGCAGCGGGGCCTCCCAGGACGGCGCCTGGAGCCGAAGCCTGCGGGCGGAGCGTTTTTCCTCAACGGTGGCTGGCTGCTGGAGGTCGGTGGCGTAGATCCGGCGGACGAATTCGCGCTGGAAGTCGTCATCGCTGAGCTGGTGGCGGACGTCGAAGAGGGGCTGCATCAGGCTGATGTGCGCTGACGTGGCCGGCAGTTCCGCAGTCAGCGACAGGCAGGCCGGCTCAACCAGCGTCAACGAGAAGACCAGGTCCGGACGTTCCACCGCGGCCATCATGGCCGGGATCGCGCCCTGGGAGTGTGCCACCACATGTCCCCCGGCGGCACCGCGGCCATCGTCGGCCAGCGACCCCAGGACGATGGCAGTATCTGCGGCAAAGGAGGACTCCAGGGGCTCCGCGACGGCGTCATAGCCATGCCGCCGGAGGAACAGGGCGTCGTAGGCCAATGCCATGCCGTGCTGGCGGGGCCATGCCGCGGCGCCAAAGGCTCCGGCGCCGTGCACGAACACTACCCTCTGCTTGAACATGTCCCAACCCTATTCCACGGTGCCGACATCCCAACGAAGAAGCGCCAGGTGTCGTCTTGAACGGTCAAGACGGCACCTGGCGCTTCCTGATTACGCGAAACTGCTACTTGCCCAGGAACTTGTCGAAGCCCTTGGGCAGGTTGAGCTGCGAGGGATCGAAATCGCCGCCCTGCCCGAAGGCGGCGCCGGTGGGCATCGCCTTGGCAGCGTTGGCCCGGCGCGCTTCTGCCTCCTTGCGCTCCTGGGCCGCCTTGGCGGGGTTGCCTGACTTGGCCTTCTTCTTGGGCGCGTTCTTGGCGTTCTTCCGGGACCCGCCGCCGGCACCGGGCAGCCCGGGCATGCCCGGCATCCCTGGCATTCCGCCCTGGGCCATCTTCTTCATCATCTTCTGGGCCTGGGCGAAGCGCTCCAGCAGGCCGTTGACCTCGGAGACGTGGACGCCGGAGCCGCGGGCGATGCGGGCGCGGCGCGAGCCATTGATGATCTTCGGCGCAAGCCGCTCGTGCGGGGTCATGGACCGGACGATTGCTTCGACGCGGTCGATCTCGCGCTCATCGAACTGCTCCAACTGCTGCCGGATGTTCTGCGCACCGGGCATCATCATGAGCATTTTCTTCATGGAGCCCATGTTGCGGATCTGCTGCATCTGGGCCAGGAAGTCCTCGAGGGTGAAATCTTCCTGGTCGGCGAATTTCTTCGCCATCCGGGCAGCTTCATCCTTGTCCCAGGCCTTTTCGGCCTGTTCGATGAGCGTGAGGATGTCGCCCATGTCCAGGATGCGCGAGGCCATCCGGTCCGGGTGGAAGAGTTCAAAGTCGTCCAGGCCTTCGCCGGTGGATGCGAACATGACCGGCTTGCCGGTGACCGACGCAACGGAAAGTGCGGCACCGCCGCGCGCGTCGCCGTCGAGCTTGGAGAGCACGATGCCTGTGAAGTTCACGCCTTCATCAAAGGCGAGCGCCGTGTTGACGGCGTCCTGGCCGATCATGGAGTCGATCACGAAGAGGACTTCGTTGGGGACGATGGCCCGGCGGATCTGGCGGGCCTGTTCCATCATGTCGGCGTCCACGCCCAGGCGGCCGGCGGTATCGACGATGACGACGTCGTGCAGCTTCTGGCGTGCTTCCTCGACGCCGGCGCGGGCGACGGCGACAGGGTCACCCGCGGGCTGGTCCAGCTCCTGGGAGGTGGCTCCCGGGTGCGGTGCGAAGACCGGAACGTTGGCGCGCTGGCCCACCACCTGCAGCTGCGTGACGGCATTGGGGCGCTGGAGGTCGCAGGCAACCAGCATGGGGCTGTGGCCCTGGGCCTTCAACCACTTGGACAGTTTGCCGGCAAGGGTGGTCTTGCCCGCACCCTGGAGGCCGGCCAGCATGATGATGGTGGGACCGTTCTTGGCCAGCCGGATCCGCCGCGTTTCGCCGCCGAGGATCTCCTGGAGTTCCTCGTTGACGATCTTGACTATCTGCTGGCTGGGGTTCAGCGCTGCAGAAACCTCGGCCCCCAGCGCACGTTCGCGGACCCGCCCGGTGAATTCGCGCACCACCGGAACGGCGACGTCGGCGTCCAGAAGGGCACGGCGGATCTCGCGGACGGTGGCATCAACGTCGGCCTCCGTGAGGCGGCCCTTGCCGCGGAGATTCTTGAAGGTTGCTGTCAACCGGTCAGAGAGTGAATTGAACACGCGCCGTGAACTTCTTTCAGGAGATGATCGGGACTCGACTATCTAGGGTACCAAGTCAGGCAGGTCAGGTGGCATGCTGGCAAAATGACGAGCCAAACAACTGTGAAGACGCTGCTCATCCTCGGCGCATCGGGCGACCTCACCGGCAGGCTCCTGCTGCCGGGCCTGGCGCGGCTTGTTGCTGCCGGACGGGCGGAGGGCCTCAGCCTTGTGGGGGCCGGGTCGGATCCCTGGACTCCCGAGCAATGGCGGGAGCGGGTGGAATCGTCCTTTGCCGTGGCGGCGGACACTGCCGACGCAGCAGGGAGAGACGCACTTGCGCTGCTGGAAAAGGAGACGGTCTACCACCAGGTGGACGTCACGGCCGCGGGCGCCCTGGCGGCATTGCTGAAGACCCTGGAAGGCCCGGTGGCGGTGTATTTTGCACTTCCGCCACGGATCAGCCAGCGTGCCTGCGAAACCCTGCAGCCTCAGGAAGTCCCGGAGGGCACCCGCCTGGTCATGGAGAAGCCGTTTGGTTCCAGCGAGGAGTCGGCGCGCTCACTTAACGCGACGCTGGCCCGGTTGGTCCCGGAGGACCACATCCACCGCGTGGACCACTTCCTGGGCAAGGCCACGGTCCTGAACATCCTGGGCCTGCGGTTCGCCAACAACTTCCTCGAGCCGGTGTGGAACAGGCAGCACGTGGAGAAGGTTGAAATCTTCTTTGACGAGGACCTCGCCCTGGAAGGACGCGCCCGCTACTACGACAACGCCGGTGCTCTTCGCGACATGATCCAAAGCCACCTCCTGCAGATCATGGCAATCATGGCCATTGAACCGCCGGCCACCATCGGCGAGCGCGACCTCCGCGACGCGGTCTCCACGGTCCTTCGTGCCAGCAGTGTGAAGGCGCCGTTTACCCGCTCGACACGCAGGGCGCGCTACACGGCCGGCACGACGGCGGGCAAGGACGTGCCCGACTACGCCAAGGAGGAGGGCGTGGATGCCGCCAGGGAAACGGAAACCCTTGCCGAGATCCAGGTGGTCATTGACAACTGGCGCTGGCGGGGTGTGCCCTTCATCCTGCGCTCCGGCAAGGCTTTGGGCGACAAGCGCAAGGAAGCGGTGGTCACCTTCCTTCCGGTGCCCCACCTGCCCAAAGGCTTCACGGGCGTGGACTCCCCCAACAAGCTGCGGATCGGTTTTGGCCCGGACACGCTGGAGTTCGACGTCGACGTCAACGGGCCCGGGAACATCTTCAGCCTGGGCCGGGTCACCCTGGAAGCGGAACTGAGTGCCTCCGACCTCCTGCCCTACGGCGAAGTGCTGGAAGGCGTGCTGACAGGCGATCCCCTGCTGTCCGTCCGGAGCGACACGGCGGAGGACTGCTGGCGGATCGTCGAGCCGGTACTGAAGGCATGGGAGGACGGCGAGGTGCCCCTTGAGGAGTACGACGCCGGTTCGGCGGGTCCGGCGTCCTGGCCCACCAACGGGCACAAAGACTGAGGGTTAAAAACAGGCAGGGCGGGCGGAAACCTTCCGGTTCCCGCCCGCCCTGTTTCAACTGCCGCTTTCGGTGGCTTCGCTAAATGGCGGCCACTCCGCGTTCGCCAGTCCGGACGCGCACTGCTTCATGGACGTCGATGGTCCAGACCTTGCCGTCCCCGGCCCTGCCGGTATTGGAGCTGGCAATGATCACGTCCAGGATGTCGTCGGCCTGCTCATCCGTGGCCAGCACTTCCACCCGGATCTTGGGCAGCAGGTCCACGTTGTATTCCGCTCCGCGGTAAACCTCGGTGTAGCCGCGCTGCCTCCCGTACCCGCTGGCTGCGCTGACGGTGAGGCCCTGGACGCCGTAGGCTTCCAGCCCTTCCCTGATGGCCTCGAGCTTCTCCGGCCTGACGATTGCAGTGATCAGTTTCATGCCCCCACGCTTTCCTTGCCTGTTGCTGACTGTGTCTTCTGTGCACCGGATTCCCGGGCTTCCGCCTGGGTCTTGCCGGTCACCATGTCGTGCAGCGGCTGGAAGCTGCCGCCGTGGCCGCCGACGCCGAACTCGTAGGCAGTCTCGGCGTGCAGGCTGAGGTCTGCACCGGCGATTTCCTGGTGCTCGGAGATGCGGAAGCCCATGGTCTTGTGGATGGGGTAAGCGATGATCAGGGTCATCACGGCGGTGAAGACGATGGAGAACAGTGCTGCCAGAACCTGGGCCACCAGCTGGGTTGCGCCGCCGCCGTAGAACAGACCGGCAGCTCCCTGGTCGGGGGTGGCGAGGAAGCCGATGGCGACGGTTCCGATGACACCTGAGACGAGGTGGACGCCCACAACATCCAGGGAGTCGTCATAGCCGAGCTTGAACTTCAGGCCGACGGCCAGGGCCGAGGCGATACCGGCGAGGACGCCCAGGGCAATCGCACCGAGCGGGGAAACGTTGGCACAGGCCGGCGTAATGGCAACCAGGCCGGCCACGACACCGGAAGCGGCGCCCAGCGACGTGGGGTGGCCGTCCCGGATACGTTCGATTGCGAGCCAGCCCAGCATCGCGGCGGCCGGGGCTGCCAGGGTGTTGATCCAGATCAGGCCGGCCTGCTCAACCGTGGCAGCGGCGCCGGCGTTGAAGCCAAACCAACCGAACCACAGGATGGCTGCACCGAGCATGACGAACGGAATGTTGTGCGGGCGGTGGTTCGGGTCCTTGCCGAAGCCCTTCCGGTTACCAATGATCAGCACCAGGACCAGGCCGGCAACACCGGCGTTGATGTGCACCACGGTGCCACCGGCGAAGTCGATGACCGGAGCGAAGGTCTGGCCGAACCAGCCGTCCTTGGAGAACAGTCCGCCACCCCACACCATGAAGGCCAGCGGTGCGTAGACCAGCGTTGCCCAGATCGGCGTGAAGATCACCCAGGCGGAGAACTTTGCGCGGTCCGCGACGGCGCCGGAGATCAGGGCGACAGTGATGATGGCGAAGGTTGCCGCGTAGCCCACCTTCAGCAGGTCTGCCGGGTCCGTGAAGTTGTGCAGGCCGAAGTGGCTGAACGGGTTTGCAAAGATCTGGTAGAAGTTGTCCTGGTTGCTCGTGGACATCGAGGCGCCCCACAACACCCATGTGATGCCGACCGTTCCGATGGCGACGAAGCTCATCATCATCATGTTCAGTGCCGACTTGGCGCGCGTCATGCCGCCGTAAAAGAATGCCAGGCCCGGGGTCATGAACAGCACGAGTGCTGCAGCCACCAGGAGCCAAACGAGACCTGCGGTGAGTTCCATGGCCTACGTCCTCTCTTGCTTTCGGTGCGGACTTGTCCGCCTGCCAACGCCTTTTGCGTCCTGTAATGAGTGTGGCGTCGGCGTGTTTCGCCCGCGGAGGATTTAGATTGCGGGCCTGTTACAACAACCTCTAGGAAGTAAATGGTGGATATCCGCCTTGTTACGGTTATGTTTCCGCACCCGCCCGGCCACCCGGCTCCCACTCCAGCAAGGACTCCTGCACCATGACGGCACCACCCCGCTCAAGCGGCGCCACTTCGAGGTTTTTGGGCCGGCTGAGGCCGCAGAGGGAGAAACTTCCCAGGGACATCAAGGTGATGCTGGCCGCGGCGTTCCTCATTGCGCTTGGATTCGGGCTTGTTGCGCCGGTATTGCCGCAGTTCGCAACAACCTTTGGGGTGGGCAACACCGAGGCCGCGGTCATCGTGGCGATCTTCGCGTTCATGCGCCTGGCGTTTGCTCCGGCCGGCGGCGCCCTGATCGGAAAGCGCGGCGAACGGCCGGTCTACGTTGCCGGGCTCCTGATCGTGGCATTGTCCACGGCAGCGTGCGCCTTTGCCCAGGATTACTGGCAGCTGCTGTTGTTCCGGGGCCTGGGCGGGGCGGGGTCAGTGATGTTCACGGTGGCCTCGATGGCCCTGGTGATAAGGCTGGCCCCGCCCCAGAGCAGGGGCAGGGTCTCCGGGGCCTACGCGTCGGCGTTCCTGATCGGGAACGTGTGCGGGCCGATAGTGGGCGGTTTGCTGGCAGGGCTCGGCCTGCGGGTACCGTTCCTCGCCTACGCAGCCGCGCTGCTCGTTGCCGCCTTCGTGGTGCAGACCCAGCTCAGCCACCAGCGAAGGGATCAGGGCGAGACTCAGCTGCGGGCGCCTGACATGCGGTTCGGTGACGCCCTGACCGCCGGGACGTACCGGTCGGCCCTGGCCTCCAGCTTCGCCAACGGGTGGGCCACCTTTGGCGTGCGGATGGCAACGGTGCCACTGTTCGCAGCGGCCGCCTTCGGAGCAGGCCCGCAGGCGGCAGGACTGGCGTTGGCAGTCTTCGCTGCGGGCAACGCCGCCGCACTGACTTTCTCGGGGCGCCTGGCGGACTCCCTGGGGCGAAAGCCCATGATGATTTCGGGACTGCTGGTGGCGGCCCTGGCAACCGCCGGGATCGGGCTTACCTCCGACCTGCCCTGGTTCCTTGGGGCGTCGACGCTCGCCGGCGTCGGGTCGGGACTGTTCGGTCCCGCCCAGCAGGCTGCCGTGGCCGATGTCATTGGCAACGGCCGCTCCGGCGGCAAGGTCCTGGCCGTGTACCAGATGATGTCCGACGTCGGCGCTATCGTGGGGCCGGTGGTGGCAGGCCTGCTGGCGGACCGGCTGGGCTTCGGCTGGGCTTTCGGGGTGACCGGCGCGATTCTGCTCCTGGCCGCCCTCGGATGGCTGCCCACCCGCGAGTCGCTCCGCAGGGCAGGCAGCTAGCCCAACAGCTCAGTTCAGCAGGGCGTCAACAAAGCCTTCGGTGTCGAACGGAGCCAGGTCGTCCGCGCCTTCGCCCAGTCCGATGAGCTTGACGGGCACGCCCAAGGTCTTCTGGATGGCGACGACGATGCCGCCCTTGGCGGTTCCGTCCAGCTTGGTCAGGACAATGCCGGTGATGTTGACCACCTCGGAGAAGACCCTCGCCTGGTTCAGGCCGTTCTGGCCGGTGGTGGCATCCAGCACCAGCAGGACCTCGTCCACCTCGGCCAGCTTCTCCACGACGCGCTTGACCTTGCCAAGTTCGTCCATGAGGCCCACCTTGTTCTGCAGGCGCCCGGCGGTGTCGATCATGACCACATCGACTTCCTGCTCGATGCCGGCTTTTACGGCTTCATAGGCAACCGAGGCGGGGTCGGCGCCGTCGATGTCCGACTTCACGGTGGGGACCCCCACGCGCTGGCCCCAGGTGGCCAGCTGCTCGGCGGCAGCGGCGCGGAAGGTGTCCGCGGCGCCCAGCAGCACGTCCTTGTCCTCGGCCACGAGCACGCGGGCCAGCTTGCCCACGGTGGTGGTCTTGCCCACCCCGTTCACTCCCACCACCATCATCACGGCGGGCTTGTCGGCATGCCGCTGCACGTTGAGGCTGCGGTCCATGGTGGGGTCCACGAGCTTGATGAGTTCTTCGCGCAGCATGGCCTTGACGTGTTCGGGGGTCCGGGTTCCCAGCACCTTGACCCGCTCCCGGAGGGCGTCCACCAGCTGCATGGTGGGTTCGGTACCCAGGTCGGCGAGCAGGAGCGTTTCCTCCACCTCGTCCCAGACGCTCTCATCGATGCGGTCGCTGGAGAGCAGCGCCAGCAGGCCCTTTCCCATGATGTTGTTGGAGCGGACCAGGCGCTCCCGCAGCCGGGTAAGGCGCCCCGCGACGGGGAGCGGGGTTTCCACGGGGATGGTTTCCAGCCCCGCCGCAGTGTCCGGGACCGTGGTGTCCAGCCCTTCGAGGTCCACACCCTCCGGCGCCTTGCGTTCGATGGTCCCGTCACGGTCCGCCACTGCCGTGCTGCCGCCGGAGCGGATCTCGGGGTCGTTGGCGTCCCGGGTTCCGGGGTAGCGGGTGATGTTCCTCCGTGTCTTGAGCAGGACCGGAATCAGGCTGCCGATGACCACCAGCGCGGCAAGAATGGACAGGACAATGGGAAGGATGTCATTCACTCCCCTAGCTTCTCACAAACGGTCCGCCCGGATCCGGCGGCCGGCACGCACCTGACCTGCCCGTTTGCGCCGCCTGCCGCCTGGGTACCGGCGCTGCCAGTGTCCCTGCAGGCCTTCGCTATACCTCGGCACCGAGGCGTTGGCTGATGACGGTTGAGACGCCGTCGCCGCGCATGGTGACGCCGTACAGCGCATCCGCCACTTCCATGGTCCGCTTCTGGTGGGTGATGACGATGAGCTGGCTGGATTCCCGGAGTTCCTCGAAGATGGTGATCAGGCGGCCGAGGTTGGTATCGTCCAGGGCAGCCTCCACCTCGTCCATGACGTAGAACGGCGACGGCCGCGCCTTGAAGATGGCCACCAGCAGCGCCACGGCCGTCAGGGACCGCTCACCGCCGGAGAGCAGGGACAGCCGTTTGATCTTCTTCCCGGCCGGACGTGCCTCCACCTCGATCCCGGTAGTCAGCATGTCATCGGGATCCGTCAGGACCAGGCGGCCCTCGCCGCCCGGGAAGAGCCGCTCGAAGACCCGCACGAACTGGGCCTGGGTGTCCTGGAACGCTTCGGCGAAGACGCGCTGGACCCGGTCGTCCACTTCCTTGATGATGTCCAGCAGATCGCGGCGGCTGGCCTTCAGGTCCTCAAGCTGGGTGCTGAGGAACTGGTGCCGCTCCTCCAGCGCCGCGAATTCCTCCAGCGCCAGGGGGTTCACCTTGCCCAGGCTGGCGAGGTCGCGCTCAGCCTTCCGCAGCCGTTTCTCCTGTTCCTGCCGGACGTAGGGTTTGCCGGCCCTGATCTCTTCGCCGTTGCCGTCCACAGGGGCGCGCAGGGCCGCCCACTTGTCGCCCGATTCCTCCGCGGGCACAGGGACCGGCACGTGGGGGCCGAATTCCGCCACCAATGCCTCCGGGGTGATGCCCAGTTCGTCCACGGACCGGGTTTCCACAGCTTCTATCCTGGCCCGCTGCTGCGCCCGCGCCAGCTCGTCCCGGTGAACGTTGTCTGTGAGGTCTGCCAGTTCCCGGGCCAGGGTTTCATTGGCGTCCCGGATGTCCCGCAGGGCACGGTCACGCAGTTCACGGGTCTCCTCGGCAAGGTCGCGTTCATGCCGGGCCAGGTCCACCGAGACGTCCACGTAGCGCAGCGCCAGGTCCACACCTGCGGACACGGCGGCCGCGCGTTTCGCCTGGACGCGGCGCCGCCGGGCGCGCTGTGCGGCTTCTTCCCGGGCACGGCGTTCCGTGGCGGCAGCACGTTCCAGGGAGGACACCCTGTTGCGGGTGGCCACCAGCTGTTCCTCGGCGCTGCGCAGGGACAGCCGCGCTTCCACTTCCGCCGCGCGGGCGGCTGATGCGGCCTGTGCCAGGGCGTCCCGCTGTTCGGTGGAAGGCTCCTCTTCAACGGGCGCTTCCTGGGCCGCGGCCAGCCGGGCGGTGATGGCGGCGAGCGCTTCTTCTTCGGCAGCAACATTGTCCCCGGCCCTGGCCAGGGAGGCCGCCAACCGGTCGCTTTCGCCCACGGCGCTGCGCAGCACCGAGTTCAGGTGGCCCAGGCGCTCTGCCACGGCGGCCAACCGGGCATCCGATTCGTGCAGCCGGTCCAGGGCCGCGTCCGCCTCCTCCTGCGCTCCGGCGCGGCGGGCCTCGGCGGCGGCCAGGGCAAACCTGTTCCGCTCCAGGTCCGCGGTGACCGCGGACAGGCCGCGGCCGGCGTCGTCCACTGCTGCCTGTACCTCAAGGAGTGACGGGGCCTTGGCCGAGCCGCCGGCAGCCGAGACGGCGGTGAAGACGTCACCCTCGCCGGTGACGGCCGTGATGCCCGGCAGCGATGCGACGAGCGCGGCCGCGGCGTCGATGCCGGTCACGACGGCGGTTCCGCTGAGCAGGTGCCGGACCAGGGCAAGGTGGCCGGCAGGTCCGTCCACCAGGTCGGCGGCCCACACCGCTCCGCCCGGCAACGCCACGTTGTCCTTGTCCTCCCGGTGCTTGGCGGCGGCGGAGGCGAGGAGCAGCGACGCCCTGCCGGCGTCGTCGTCCTTGAGCCGCTGGATTACTCCGGCCGCCGTGGCCCCATCCTGGACGAGGACTGCCTCGGACGCCTCGCCCAGGGCTGCGGCTACAGCTGCTTCGTACCCGCTCCGGACCGTGATCGCCGCTGCAAGGCTCCCCTGCACTCCCGCCAGCCCTGATTCCAGCACGTGCCGGGCGCCGTCCTTGCGGTCAAGGCCAAGCTTCAGGGCATCGAGCCGCGCCGCCAGGGCGTCCCGCTTGCGCACCCCCTCGTTGACAGCGGCCTTGAGATCCGCGATTTCCTGGAGCACCGCGTCCAAAACCCCGCTGGCGGCCTCATAGTCGGCGTCCAGGGACTCCTCTCCTTCCTCCACCCCGGCCACCTGGTTTTCCAGCTCGGTGAACTCCGCCTGGGCCCGGGCGCGGCGCTCGGTCCCCGCGGCAAGCGAGTCGCGGAGCCGCCCCAGTTCCGCCTGTGCCGACTCCACACGGGACCGGGCGGCAGCAACCTGTCCGGCCAGGCGGGCCAGGCCCTCCCTCCGGTCAGCCGCGGCGCGGAGCTGCGCCGTGAGCCGCTGGTCCTCGGCGCGGGCCGCCTCTTCCGCTTCCGCCTTAGCCGTGCTGGCCGCCTCCAGGGCACTTCGCCGTGCTTCGATGTCCTGTTCGAGTTCGGCCACCTCCTGCCGCACGCGCGCCGCCTGGCGCTCAAGCTGGTCGGGGTCGCGGCCGGAGGGCGGGGCGGCATCATCGGAGCCCAACAAGCGGCTGCGCTCGGTGGCAAGCGAGCCGAGCGACCGCAGCCGTTCACGTGCGGTGGACAGCCGGTACCAGGTGTCCCGGGCCGCATTCAACCGGGGCGTGGCCTCCGCTGCCAGTTGTTCCAGCCCGGCCTGCTGCCTGCGTCCGGCCTCAAGTTCCTGCTCGACAGCGGTGCGCCGGGCTTTCAGCGCGGCCTCATCCGCGACGTCCTGCTCCAGGGCGAGCTGCAGCTGGACGAGGTCGTCGGCCAGCAGGCGGGCACGCGCATCCCTGACGTCGAACTGCACCCGCTGGGCCCGGCGTGCCACCTCCGCCTGCTTGCCCAGGGGCGTGAGCTGGCGGCGGATCTCCCCGGTGAGGTCCGTGAGCCGCTGGAGGTTGGCCTGCATGGCCTCCAGCTTGCGGACCGTCCTTTCCTTGCGGCGCCGGTGCTTGAGGATCCCTGCCGCTTCCTCGATGAATCCGCGGCGGTCCTCCGGAGTGGCGTGGAGTACCCGGTCCAGCTGCCCCTGGCCGACGATGACGTGCATTTCCCGGCCGAGCCCGGAATCGGAGAGCAGTTCCTGGATATCCAGCAGCCGGCAGCCGGCACCATTGATGGCGTACTCGGACCCGCCAGTGCGGAACAGTGTCCGGGAAATGGTTACTTCGCTGTATTCGATGGGCAGTGCGCCGTCGGCGTTGTCTATGGTCAGGGATACGTGGGCACGGCCCAGTGGGGGCCGCCCGGACGTTCCGGCAAAAATGACGTCCTCCATCTTGCCGCCGCGGAGGGTTTTCGCCCCCTGCTCGCCCATGACCCAGGCCAGGGCATCCACCACGTTGGACTTGCCGGACCCGTTGGGACCCACGACGGCGGTGACGCCGGGTTCGAAGTCGAACGTGGTGGCAGACGCAAAGGACTTGAACCCCCGGACGGTGAGGCTTTTGAGGTGCAAGGCTTTTCTGGTCTCCTGGAGCGGGTAGGGCAGATTGCTGGAAAAGGCTCACTACAATCTACTGCGCAGGATGGACATTTCCCCGCAGCAGCGCCCGGGAGCCGGCGCCCGCGCCACCGCGAATATGCAGGTTCCGGCGTGGCAAAGGCATAGTTAAGCTCTTGAGCCTGCGTTTATGTGGGTACAGTCACCGCATGAACGCGGGACGGAAACGAAGAGGGGCTTGAATTGGCAGGTAATGCGACCTTCCGCCACAGCAACACCGCGCTGCTCTCGGTCAGCAGCGTTGAAGCTCCCAGGATTGTGAGCTCCACCGACTTTGACCGCCGGCTGGCCTCAACCCTGAAGCGGTTGAAGTTCCCGCCACGGCTGCTGGAGCGCGTTGCGGGCATCACGCACCGCCGGTGGTGGGCTCCCGGAACATCCTTCGACGATGCTGCGGTGGAGGCCGGCGCAAAGGCGCTGGCGGAGGCTGGCATTGAAGCCTCGGAGGTCGGCCTGCTGATCAATACCTCGGTGACCCGGCGCAACCTGGAACCGTCCGTGGCGGTGAAGATCCACCATGGCCTTGGCCTGCCGTCGTCGGCCATGAACTTCGACCTTGCCAATGCCTGCCTCGGTTTCGTCAACGCCCTGACCCTGGCGGCGAACATGATTGATTCCGGGCAGATCAGGTACGCCGTTGTGGTCAACGGCGAGGACGCCCAGCTGACCCAGGAGGCCACGCTGGCCAGGCTTCAGCGGCCCGAAACCACCCGTGACGACTTCAACCGCGAATTTGCCACGCTGACGCTTGGCTCGGGAGCGGCAGCGGCCGTCCTGGGACCTGCGGACCAGCACCCGGGGGCGCACCGGGTGCTGGGCGGCGTGATGCGGGCCGGCACGGAGCACCACGAATTGTGCGTGGGCGGCATCGACGGCATGCACACGGACACGAAGGGTTTGCTCGACGGCGGCCTCCAGCTCGTGGTCGACGCCTGGCACGAGGCACAGCCCGAGTGGGACTGGGCGGCGATGGACCGTTACGTCACGCACCAGGTGAGCAACGCCTACACACAGGCCATCATCGACGCGATCGACCTGGATCCGGACAAGGTGCCCATCACCTTCCCGCACTGGGGCAACGTGGGTCCCGCATCCCTTCCCATGACGCTTGCCGCCGAGTCGCAGTCCCTGGGTGCCGGGGACCGCGTTTTGTGCATGGGCGTGGGTTCGGGCCTGAACACCGCCATGCTGGAAATCGTTTGGTGACCGTTGAGTGGCCGGGCGTCGACGCCCAGTGGTCGCGCGAAATCGATGTCCCCTCCACGTCAAGCGCTGATGCGCCGGGCACGGTACGCCGCTGGCACCTGCTGGACAACGGCGCAGAGCTTTCCGGCCGCGGCCTGGCTCCGAAGGGCACTCTGCTGTGTGTCCACGGCAACCCCACCTGGTCCTACCTGTGGCGGAGGCTGCTGGCGGCCGGCTGCGACCCCGCGCACCCGTGGCGCGTAGTGGCCGTGGACCAGCTCGACATGGGGTTCTCGGAACGCACGGGAACTTTCCGGCGCCTTGCCGACAGGATCAATGACCTGGGCGACCTCACCGCCGCGCTGGCACTGAAAGGTCCTGTGGTCTCAGTAGGCCACGACTGGGGCGGGGTGATCAGCCTCGGCTGGGCACTGGCGCACCAGGACCAGCTCGCGGGCGTGGTGCTGACCAACACTGCCGTCCACCAGCCGGCCGGCTCACCCATCCCGGCAGCACTGCGCCTGGCCCTGCATCCGGCCGTGCACCAATGGGGAACCACCACCACCGACGCTTTCCTGCGGGTGACGCATTCGCTTGCCAGCCCGCCGCTGCCCACGTCGGTGCGGAACGCCTTCATGGCCCCCTACCGTGGCGCATCCCGCCGCGCCGGGGTGGGAAACTTCGTGGCGGACATCCCCGTTGATGCCTCCCACCCGAGCTTCGCCGCGCTCAACAATGTGGCTGAAGGTGTTCGCCGGCTGGAGGTCCCGGCGCTGATGCTGTGGGGTCCCCGGGACCCAATCTTCTCCGACCGGTATCTGAAGGACCTCCTTGGCCGGCTCCCGCATGCGGACGTCCACCGCTACGAAGGCGCCGGACACCTGGTGGCCGAGGACCGGGACATCACACCTGCGGTTTTTGACTGGCTTGCCGCGCGCTTTGAGGCGGACGGGGACAGTGTTGCCAAAGCTGCCACTCCGGCTGGGCGCCCCGGTTCCGTTCCCCTCTGGGCGCCCCTGGCGGAACTCGCGGCAGGGTCCTCAGCAGGCGGACGCGCCGTCGTCGAAATGGCAGCGGACGGCAGTGTGGCCCGTTCACTCACCTGGAAGAAGTTGGAAGACAGCGTTGGGCATCTCGCCGCCGGCCTGCGGCAGGCGGGCGTTGGCCCGGGCAGCCGGGTGAGCCTGATGGTTCCGCCCGGAGTGGACCTCACGGTGGCCCTTTACGCGTGCCTGCGTCTGGGAGCCGTGGTGGTGGTTGCCGATGCCGGACTGGGCGTCAAGGGATTGAGCCGGGCGGTGAAGGGCGCCACCCCGGACGTGTTGATCGGGATCGACAGGGCCCTGGCGGCGGCCCGTGCCCTGGGGTGGGCCGCCAGGCGCGTCAGCGTACAGGACCTCCCGCCGGGGCGCCGCAAGCTCCTGGGGGTTGAAACCTCCCTCGCCGCACTGGCCAGGGCGGGAGCCGCCCGCCCCACTGTGGCTGCCGGGGACCCCCCGGCAGCCATCCCTGCCCCGGACTCGCCCGCCGCCGTGCTTTTTACCTCCGGATCCACCGGACCGGCCAAGGGCGTGCTGTACTCCCACCGGCAGCTTGCCGCCATGCGCGACACCGTGGCCGGAACGTTCGGAATCCGTCCCGGCCAGGGGCTGGTGGCTGGGTTCGCTCCGTTCGCCTTACTGGGGCCGGCCCTGGGAGCCGTGTCGGTGACGCCGGCCATGGACGTCACCGCGCCGCGAACCCTGACGGCACGCGCCCTCTCCGACGCCGTGGCGGCCATCGACGCCACGGTTGTCTTCGCGTCGCCGGCTGCCCTGCGGAACGTTGTTGCCACCCGCGGCGGCCTCACTGAGGAAGCCAGGGCAGCGCTCGGAAGGGTTGGCCTGCTCCTCTCCGCCGGGGCTCCAGTTCCGGAACCGCTCCTGGCGGAGGTCCAGGCACTCCTTCCGGCCGCGTCGCTGCACACCCCCTACGGGATGACCGAGGCGCTCCCTGTCACGGACATCACCTTCGAACAAATCCAGGTGGCTGCGGCAGACGCTGCTGACGGAACGACGCCGGGCGCCGGCAACGGCGTCTGCGTAGGGCGGCCCGTCCATGGCGCCCGCGTGGCAGTCATCCCCCTGGCGCCTGACGGCACCGCTCCCGGAAACACGGCGGTCACCACCGCGGGGACAACGGGCGAGATCCTGGTCAGTGCCCCGCATGTCAAGGAAGCCTACGACCGCCTCTGGCTGACCCAGCAGGTAAGCGCAGACCTGCCGGGCTGGCACCGGACTGGCGACGTGGGCCACCTGGACGCCCAGGGACGGCTGTGGGTGGAAGGCCGGCTGGCCCATGTCGTGACAGCCCCCGGCGGTGCGGTGACCCCAGTGGGCGCCGAACAGGCGCTGGAGCGCTTGGATGCGGTGCGGATGGCCGCCGTCGTGGGCGTCGGACCGGCCGGGACCCAGGCCGTGGCGGCCGTCCTCGAGACGGTCCCGCCGGCCCGCAAAGCAGGCCTTGCCGGAACGGCACTTGCCGGGCAGGTGCGGGAAGCGGCTCGGACTGCGGGCGTATCCGTGGCGGCGGTCCTGGTTGTCCCCGCGCAGCCTACCGATATCCGCCACAACGCCAAGATCGACAGGACCCGCGTGGCCCGCTGGGCTGCATCCGTGCTGGCCGGCGGCCGCCCGGGAACGCCATGAGGGTCCTCGTCACCGGAGCGAGCGGACTGCTGGGCAGGGCGGTTGCGGGACTCCTGGTGCACAGGGGCCATGCCGTGACCACCTTCCAGCGGCGTCCTTCAGGGGTCGACGGCGCCACGGACCAGTGCGGGTCACTCACCGACAATGCGGCGGTCGGCGTGGCCGTCAGGGGTGCTGAAGCAGTGGTCCACCTGGCAGCCAAAGTCTCGTTCACCGGCCGCGCCGACGAGTTTGACGAGGTGAACGTCGAGGGAACGCGGCGGCTGCTGCTGGCTGCGCGTGAAGCCGGGGTCGGCGACTTCGTTTTTGTGTCCTCCCCGTCTGTGGCCAATTCGGGCGCCGCCATCGCAGGACTGGGTGCCGGGCCGGCTGATCCGGTGCGTGCCCACGGTGATTACTCCCGCACCAAGGCGCAGGCGGAATTGCTCGCCTTGGCCGCGGATTCAGCGGGGTTCCGCGTCGCCGCCGTACGGCCCCACGTGGTGTGGGGCCCCGGGGACACCCAACTGGTGGAACGTGTATTGGCCCGCGCGGCCCGGAACCGGTTGCCCCTGCTGGACGGCGGCGCTGCGCTGATGGACACGACGTACGTGGACAACGCAGCCGCGGCGATTGTTGCGGCATTGGAGCGGATAGGGCACATCCATGGCCGGGCATTGGTGGTCAGCAACGGCGAGCCCCGCCCCGTAGGCGAACTGATTGCCGGCATCTGCGCTGCCGGCGGCGTGCCTGCGCCGTCCTGGTCCCTGCCCGGAGGGCTGGCGCGCGTGGCGGGTTCGGTGGTGGAAAGGGCGTGGCTCAGGCTTGGAAAGCGGGACGAGCCGCCCATGACCAAGTTCCTGGCCGAACAGCTGTCCACAGCCCATTGGTTCGACCAGCGCGCCACCAGGGAACTCCTGGACTGGACGCCGGCCGTATCACTCGATGAAGGACTGGAGCGGCTGGCGGAGTACTACGGCCCCCGTTGACCCTGCGCGGGTTCCTGCGTCCCTGCGGGGTGGGCCGGACGGCGGCCGCTACCAGCGGCCGTTGCGGGGCCGCGGCTGGCACACCGGACAGGTGTGCGATGAGCGGTTCATGAACTGTTCCCTGCGGATGATCGAGTGGATGCCGGCTGCGGCGCAGCGCTTGCAGGGTTCGCCTGTACGGCCGTACGCGTTGAGTGACCTGTCGAAGTAGCCCGAGGCCCCGTTGACGTTGACGTAGAGGGAATCGAAGCTGGTGCCGCCTGCATCCAGCGCGTCGAGCATGACATCCCGCGCGCTGTCGAGGACGCGCCGGGCCTCGCTCCGGCGGAGGGTGTCAGTGGGCCGGGCGTAGTGCAGCCGGGCGCGCCACAGGGCTTCGTCGGCGTAGATGTTGCCGATCCCGGACACCAGGCCCTGGTCCAGCAGCGCACGCTTGAGCCCGGTCCTGCGCTTTCGCAGGCGCTGGTAAAACAGGTCGAAAGAGAAGGCCGGGTCCAGGGGGTCGCGGGCAATATGCGCCGCTTCCTCCGCAATCAGCGGCAGGGGTGATTCGGCGAGGCCACCGGGGCCGCCGTCGTCCGTGGGGACCAGGCTGGTGACAAAAAGGCCACCGAAGATCCGCTGGTCCACGAACCGCAACTGCCCGGGCATGCCTTCGCGGTGGCTGAGCCGGAACCTGACCTTGAGGTGCTTCTCGTCGGGGACGGACGGGTCCTGCATCAGCAGCTGCCCGCTCATGCCCAGGTGCGCCATCAGTGCCGCCTTGGGCGCGGGGGCAGTACCGGGATCCTCGGCCGCGGCCGCGGTGCTGTCCGCCAGGGGCATCCACAGGAATTTGCCGCGCCGAACGACGTCGGACACCACGGCACCCTCAAGGTTTCCGATGAAGTCGGCAGCTCCCAGCGCGTGCCGGCGGATGGAGCGTGGATCCAGCACCTCCACGGCATCGATGGTCCTGCCGCGGACCCAGTTCACCAGGCCACGGCGGACAACCTCCACCTCGGGCAGTTCAGGCACGGATGGCTACTTGGCGGCCACGGAACCAGTGGTGGTTCCGGCCGCCGCCTGGGACCCGTTGCCTGACAGCACCCGCCATGCGTCGGCTGCCGCTTCCTGTTCGGCTTCCTTCTTGGAGTGCCCGGAACCCTTGCCGTAGGCCGTGCCACCGATGTTGAGGACGGCGGTGAAGGTGCGGGCATGGTCCGGGCCGGAGCCGTCCACCGCGTAATGGATGGTGCCCAGCTGCCGGCTGGCCGCGAGTTCCTGGATGCTGGTCTTCCAATCCGTTCCCGCACCCAGTACGGCCGCGTCCTTCAGCAGCGGACCGATGAGCCGCATGACCAGCTGGCGGGCAGTCTCGATGTCATTGGAGACGTAGGTTGCCCCGATCAGGGCTTCCATGGTGTCCGCAAGGATGGAGGCCTTGTTCTTGCCGTGGGTGAGCTTTTCGCCCTGGCCCAGGTAGATGTAATCGCCAATGCCCAGGCTGCGCCCGATGCCGGCGAGGGCACGCGTGCTGACGACGGCGGACCGGCGCTTGGCGAGCTCGCCTTCGGGCAGGTCCGGATTGTCCCGGTAGAGGGCGTCGGTGACGGAAAAGCCCAGGATGGAGTCACCGAGGAACTCGAGACGCTCGTTGGTGGGTATGCCGCCATTCTCGTACGCGTACGAGCGGTGGGTAAGCGCAAGACGAAGCGTCCCGGCGTCTATAGAGACACCGAGACGCTTCAGAAGCTCTTCAGTTGAAGACATCATTCAGCCTGTTGGGGCCGATTAGACGTCAGCGACCTTGCGGCCCTTGTACTCAAGGAACAGCGCGGTGCCGGCAGAGTCGGTAACGACCTTTGCCTGGTGCGGCAGGCTGTAGGTGACCTGGCCGTTTTCAACGGTCTTCACCAGGTGGGGGGCGGTCGCCTTCCACTGCGAGCGGCGGGCGCGGGTATTCGAGCGAGACATTTTCCGCTTGGGAACAGCCACGGCTAACTCATTTCTCTCTAGACAAACACGTACAAATCAATTTTGCCGGTCAGGCTTAGCCATATCAGCTAGGGCAGCCCAGCGAGGATCCAGGACCTCGTGGTGGTGCCCCGGCTCGTCTTCCAGGCGAACTCCGCATTCGGAGCAAAGGCCCTGGCAGTCTTCCCGGCACACCGGCTGGAACGGCAGATTGGTGACAACCGCGTCCCGCAACACCGGTTCAAGATCGATTACATCGTGCTCGACTCGACGTTGCTCTTCATCTTCTTCTCCATCCGAGAGCTCAGCGCCCTCGTAGAAGAAAAGTTCTTGCACATTAACCTCAAGGTCATACGCAAGGGGATCCAGGCATCGGCCGCATTCACCGGTTACTTCGGCGACAACGGTTCCTGATACCAGAATTCCTTCGTGTACGGCCTCAAGCCTCAGGTCGAGCCCGACATCCGAGCCTTCCTGAACACCAATGAGCGCCACACCAAGATCACCCGGTGCGGGTACATGTTCCTTCAGCGTCCGCATGCTTCCCGGGCTGCGCCCGAGGTCCTTGACGTCGAACGCCAGGGGCGAACCAGCATCTCTGTTAATGAGAACTCCTGTTGAACATATGACCGACGTACCATCTTAGCCTGAAGAGCCATGGCGACTCAAACCGGCAGGAGGAAGCGCCGAAGTACCGATCCAGCCTACCGTCTTGGCTGCTGATCCGACGAAGGCTCGCCGGAAACCAGGCGCCGGTGCACCGACCGTGGCACGTAGTCTGACACGCTGCCGCCCAGACTTGCCACCTCTTTGATGAGGGTGGAGGAGAGGTGCACGTAGCTCGCCTCAGCCGGAAGGAACACCGTCTCCACGCCGCTCAGCTGGCGGTTCATGGTGGCCATGGGCAGCTCGTAGTCGAAGTCTGATGAAGACCGGAGGCCCTTGACAATGGCGGACACGCCACGGTGGCGGCAGTACTCCGCCAGGAGGCCTGCCCCCACCGGCTCCACCACAATGCCCTTGAGCGAAGCCAAAGTTTCGCGCGCCATCTCCAGCCGCTCCTCCAGGCTGAACATGTACTTCTTCGCATAGTTGGTGGAGATGGCCACAATGACCTCGTCGAAGAGGCCGGCAGCCCGTGCAATGACTTCGAGATGGCCGTTGTGGATGGGGTCGAAGGATCCAGGGCACACAGCGCGTCGCATGGTCCGAACCTACCCCATGGGAAGCCCGGGATACCATGACTGGATGCATCCACCACGGGAACTTTCCGCCCCCTTGGCACCTGCTCCCTGGCAGCGGGCCGCGCTCGGAGCCAACCTCCTGGCGCCTGGTGGCGGGCTGGGCGTCACCATTTTCGAGGAGATGACCACCCTGGCCGTCCAGACCGGCGCCATCAACCTGGGGCAGGGCTTCCCTGATGAGGATGGGCCGGCCGAAATCCGGGAGGCAGCCCGGGCAGCCATCGCAGCAGGCGCCAACCAGTACGCGCCGGGCAAGGGACTGCCCGAACTCCGCGAGGCCGTGGCGGCGCATCAGGAACGCTTCTATGGGCTGGCCCCGGATCCCGCCACCGAGGTCATCATCACCACTGGGGCCACCGAAGGCATCGCGGCGGCCCTCCTCGCTTTCGCCGGTCCGGGCGACGAGGTACTGACCTTTGAGCCGTTCTACGACTCCTACGGCGCCATCATCGGACTCTCCGGCGCCACCCACGCCACCGTACCGCTGGCCGCCCCCGACTTCATGCCCGACCTGGCGGCGCTGGAAGCGGCCTTTAACGAGCGGACACGGGTGGTCCTGCTGAACAACCCGCACAATCCCACGGGTGCCGTCTTTCCACCAACGGTCCTGCAGCGCGTGGTGGAGCTTGCGGAGAAGCACGATGCCATCATCATCACCGACGAGGTCTATGAACACCTCACTTTCGGCGTCACGCATACCCCCGTGGCCACCCTGCCGGGTGCTCCAAACCGCACCATCACCATTTCATCGGCCGGAAAGACGTTTTCCCTGACCGGCTGGAAAATCGGCTGGCTGAGCGGTCCAGAGGACCTGGTCTCAGCGGTGCGCACGGTGAAACAATTCCTCACCTACAGTTCCGGGACGCCCTTCCAGGCAGCGATCGCCGCAGGCCTGGCGCTGCCGGATGCGTTTTACCAGGGCATCGCCTCGGCATTGGGACGGAAGCGGGACATCCTCAGTGCCGGGCTCCGCGCCGCCGGCTTTGACGTCTTCACGCCCAGGGGAACGTACTTCGTCAACGTGGACACTGCACCGCTTGGCATCACGGACGCCCTGGACCTCGCCCGGCGACTGCCGTCGCTGGTTGGCGTGGCCGCCATCCCCGTTCCGGTCTTCTGCCACCCGGAAGGAGCCGAACGGACGAGGAGCCTGCTTCGCTTTGCCTTCTGCAAGAGGGTGGAAGTCCTGGAGGAGGCCGCCACGCGGCTGGCAACCCTGCGCGACCGGCTGTGATGGCCGGGGGAAGTGGCCGGACAGCCAACAGGTTCCTGCGGATGACGGGCCAGCATGCCACGATCGAACCTGATGCTTTCACCGACGGCGGTTTTGTGCTCAGCATCGGCGGAGCGGAACAGTCACACGTGAACCTGGACCGGCCGCAGGAGATCTTTTACGAATACCTCCGCAGGATCGGGCATGTGGTGGACCTGGCAGCCCCGCAAGGTCAGCCCCTCAGGGCGCTTCACCTCGGAGCAGGTGCCCTCACCTTGGCCCGGTACGTCCAGGCAACCCGCCCGGGCTCCGTGCAGTACGCAGTGGAACTCGAACGCGAACTGCTCGACTTTGTCCTCCGGCACCTTCCCATGCCTGAAGGAACCGACCTCACCACCATCATCGGCGACGCACGCGGGGCCCTCGGCGCACTTCCTCACGGCCTGACGTTCGACGTCGTCATCCTGGACATCTTTTCCGGCCCCGAAGCGCCGGCCCACATCGCCACCAGTGGTTTTTACCGGGAAGCCCGGGAACGCCTGAGCCGGGACGGGCTGCTGCTGGTCAACGTGGGCGATGAACCGGCACTCACCCTGGTCCGGAGCCAGGTGGCGGCAATGCGGGAAGCGATGGGCGGCGTGGCCGCGTTCGGCGAGGCCGGGATGTTCGAACGACGGTATCCGGGCAACATCATCCTCGTGGGGACCCAGGGGCCATGGCCGGAACTCTGGACAGCCGAACTTACTGCCCGCGGTCCCCACCCTGCACGCGTCCTGGCGGGAGTGGACCTGGACCCCTTCTCGGGCTGAACCCCTGAGCGCCGGATTCTTCAGCATCAACAGCAGCGGCGTCAGCAAGGTCATCGGGGGTGATGGCATCGGGCACGAATGGTTCGGCGAACCACAACCGGGTTTCCCCGTACTTCTTTTCCGCAAACCTCGTCAGCCCGTCCGGCCATCCAGGTTCCGGGGAGCGGGAGGACCGTTCCACCACCACCACAGCGCCCGGAGCCAGGTGTTCAGCCAGCTTCCCCAGCACCGCGGACAGTCCCGCTTCCTCCAGCGGGTAGGGCGGATCCAGGAACACCAGGTCCCAGGCTGCGGCTTCCCCGGCGCGGTCCAGGAATGGCTCAACCCTGGAGCGGTGGACGGTCACGGCTTTGCGGCCCAACACCCCGTTGATGAGGTCCGCGTTGCGCTGGCATACGCCGCTGGCCTTGGCATCGGACTCCACCAGGTCCACTGCCTGCGCTCCCCTGCTTCCGCTTTCCACGCCCAGGGCCCCCGATCCGGCATAAAGGTCCAGCACCCGGGACCCCGCAATGACGTCGAAGGCATCCAGGCGGGAGAACAGCGCTTCCTTGACGCGGTCCGTGGTGGGCCTGGTCAGTGATCCCGGGACGGCCGTGAGCGGCGTGCCGCCGGCGGCGCCCGCAATGATCCGGGTCACGGCGCGCACCGCGATGCGCCCGGGCCCGCTGCCCTTTCGTTGCTAACCGCGTTCAAGGAACGCCTCCTTCTCGGGGTTGAGGTACTTCTCGATGGCATCGGCCAGTTCAGGGTGGCCGGCCAGCAGCGGATCGGCGCCGACAATCGCCTGGGCGTCTTCCCTCGCCCTTGCGATCACGTCCTCATGGTCAAGGACCCTGAGAAGCTTCAGTGTTGACCGTCCGCCCGACTGGGAAGCGCCCAGGATGTCTCCCTCGCGCCGGAGCTTAAGGTCCTCCTGGGAAAGGACGAACCCATCCGTGGTGGCTGCCACGGCTTCCAGCCGCCGGCGGCTCGGATGGCCGGGTTCCAGGGCGGTCACGAGCAGGCACGTCCCGGGCAGGCCGCCGCGGCCCACCCGGCCTCGGAGCTGGTGCAGCTGGGACATGCCAAACCGGTCGGCGTCCAGGATGACCATCAGGGTGGCGTTGTGCACGTCCACCCCCACTTCGATCACGGTGGTGGAGACCAGCAGCTTGATGCGGTTGGCCGTGAACCCGGCCATGGTTTCCGTCTTCAGGTCCGGGTCCTGGCGCCCGTGGAGGGGGGCAAGCGGAACTCCGGCCAGCGACGGCTCGGCCTGGAGGTGCTCAACGACGGCTGTCACCGAGGCCAGTTCCCGCTGGCTTTCCTCGGCGTCAAGGCCCGGCGGTTCGGCTTCGCCCGGACTGAAGTCGCCGTCGTCGTCCGCCCCAATCTTGGGGCAGACGACATACACCTGGTGGCCCGCATTGATCTCTTCCCGGGCGCGTGCCCAGATCCGGGCGACCCATCCCGGGTTTTCCGCCAGGCCAACCAGATGAGTGGTGATGGGGGCCCGGCCCTTGGGCAGTTCCTCCAGGGTGGAGGTTTCGAGGTCGCCGAACACGGTCATGGCAACGGTGCGCGGAATCGGGGTGGCGGTCATGACCAGCAGGTGCGGCGGCTTCCTGGCCTTTGCGCGCAGTGCGTCGCGCTGTTCGACGCCGAAGCGGTGCTGTTCGTCAACCACAATCAAGCCCAGGTCGTAAAAGGACACGGTGTCGCTGAGCAGCGCATGGGTGCCGATGACGATTCCTGCCGTACCGGACGCGGCGTCCAGCATGGCCTGCTTCCGCGCCGCAGTGGGCATGGAACCGGTCAGCAGCGTGACCTGGACGGACGGGCCGCTGCCCGCGGCGAGGCCGCCCAGCAGACCGTCGCCGGACAGCGGCCCCAGGGTGCGCCGGATGGAGTCGTAGTGCTGGGCAGCGAGGACTTCGGTGGGCGCCAGGAGCGCGGCCTGCCCCCCGGCGTCGACCACCTGCAGCATGGCGCGCAGAGCCACGACTGTCTTGCCGGACCCCACTTCGCCCTGCAGCAGCCGGTTCATGGGGGTGTCCTGCGCCAGTTCGCCGGCGAGGGTGCTGCCGACGGCTGCCTGGCCCCCTGTAAGGGTGAAGGGCAGGTTCTGGTCGAACGCGGCAAGGATACCGTCGCTGAGCGGGCGCCGTGCCGTGGCCTCCTCTGCGGCGAGCTGGGCCCGCCGCCGCGCGAGGGCGGACTGCAGCACGAGTGCTTCCTGGAAGCGGAAACGCTCGCGGGCCCGTTGCCAGTCGGCTGCCGTCTCCGGCGCATGGATCAGCCGGTACGCGTCCGCAACGGGCAGGAATGCCTCTCGCGTGGCAACTGCCTCCGGGACAGGATCGGCGAGCGAACCGAGATCGGTGGTTTCCAGCAGGGTGGCGATTACCTTCTGGATCTTCCAGCTGGGGAGCTTGGCCGTGGCCGGATATACGGGGATGGGCATGGCCGCGAGCCTTCCGGCGTCGGCGTCCCCCTGCACGAAGGGGTCGTCGTCCAGGATGAGGAAGTCCGGGTTGGTGAGGCCCAGCTGCCCTTTGAAGCTGGTCACTTTTCCCGAGAACAGCGCACGCCGCCCCTGCAGGAGTTCGGTTTTGGCCTTGTAGCCGTTGAAGAAGCTGATCTTGAGGGTGCCGGGCACCTTGCCGCGGAAGTCGCGGCCCCCCACCAGGCGCAGCCCTTGCTGGCCGTCGTCGTCGTCGGAGACGATCACATCGGTGATGGTCCCCCGGCGGGCCTGCATGTGCCGGGTACTGCTGGAGAGCACCCGTGCGATCAGGGTGACCTCCTCGTCGAGCGGAAGCTCGCTGATGGGGGTCAGCTCCCCGCGGGTGAGGTACCGGCGGGGAAAATAGGTCAGGAGGCCTTCGACCGTGGTGATGCCAAGATGTTTCTCGATGACCGCAGCGGAGCGCTTCCCGATCCTCCGCTCCAGGGCCAGGTCCAGCTCAGCGTTCATGCCCGCCGGTGTTCACTGCATTAACATCCGGGTCCCTGGGAAGGGCAAGTTCGCTGATGCTGATCTGGGACGGTTCACCGAGGGACCGGATGACGGCCACGGCGGGCTCGGGCTCCGGGACGTGCACGTGTATCCGCCACCGGTAGTTGCCTTCAGTGTCCGGGCCGCTTCCCACCTGGCTCATAATCACGGATTCGCCGATTTCATCCAGCCGCTGGCGGAGGGTGGCGGCGTTCAAAGGCGAAAGGCTGATGGTGCACATGACCTCCACACCGTCGTCGTCCGGCATGGAAGCGTGGATGTGGGGATCGGAGACGTCGTACCCGTGCAGGCCGTCGAGGAGCTCGTCCTGCAGTTCCTCGCCCAGGATTGCGGACCGCAGGCAGTCCAGGATGAGGAGCATACCCACCCCTCCCGCGTCCACCACGTGGGCAGACTGCAGTGCGTCGAGCTGCTCTTCGGTGTGGACGACGGCAGCCAGCGCGCCCTCCACGGCCGCATCCAAGGCGAGGCCGAGGGCGTGGTTGCTGTCATCGCCGTCCTGTCCGGCGTCCACTGCGGCGGCCGCGCGGGCGGCAGCCTCCATCACGGAAAGCATGGTTCCCGGGACAGGATCGCTCAATGCGGACCAGGCGCGGATCTGCGCCCGGTTCAGGGCAGCGGACAGAAGGGTGGATGTCATCCGGGTGTGTCCGGCCAGCGGCTCCGCAGCAGCACAAAGGAACACCGAAAAAAGGGTGCCCGAGTTGCCCCGCGCCTCCTCCATGGCCGCCTGGCCCGCCATTGCAAGGACTTCCCCGACGTCCACCGGTGCCGGCTGGTCCTCTGCGAGGACCAGCGAACGGGCGGCGGCGCGGACGGTGAGGTAGAGGTTGGTGCCGGTATCGCCGTCTGCCACCGGAAAGATGTTGATGGCGTTGAGCCGGTCGCTGTGGTTTCCCAAGGCAGTTTCAGCCTTGCCCAGCCACCTCTTCATCGCCAGCGCGTTGGCGGCAACCTTAGTGTGCAAAGTGATCCCATCCCCCGGTGTCCCCGGGCCGGCGCGCTGTCAGGACACCCGGGCCTTCGTCGGTACCGAGTGCATGTATCGAGCCTATCGCAGTGAATCCGGGTGGCAGCTGAACGCCGGCAGGGAATGTGGCCAGCAGGCCGTGGTCCTCACCGCCCCCCAGCACCCAGGCTTCGGCATCGGCCCCCAGCAGTTCGGCTGCGGGCGCCAGCAGGCCCGCCAAGCGGGCCAGGGCCGCGGGATCGAGGGCGACGCCGGCATTGCTGGCGGCGGCAAGCCTCCCTCCGTCACGCAGCAGTCCGTCCGAAATGTCGAGCATTGCGGTGGCACCTGCGGCCCGGGCCGCGGGCCCGGCGTCGAGGGGCGGGCGGGGCCGGCTCTGCAGGTCGACGAAGACACGCTCCGCCGGTGCAAGCGTGTCCACGGCCACGTCCGATTCAAGCAGGGCCAAACCGGCAGCGGCATGTCCCACTGTTCCTGCCAGCGCCAGGATATCCCCAGGCTGCGCGCCGGACCTGAGGACCGGCCGGCCGCCGTCGAGCGTTCCCAGGACCGCTACCGTCACCGAAATTTCGCGCCCACGGCCCAGGTCGCCGCCCGCCACTGAACAGTGCATTGCGCCCAGCTCCCGGATGCCCGCCGTCAGCCCGTCCGCCAGGTCCTCCACCCAGCTGACGGGCGTGTCTACGGGAAGGGTGAGACTGACCACCATGGACGTGGCGCGGGCCCCCATTGCGTTGATGTCGCTGAGATTCTGTGCCGCTGCCTTCCACCCGACGTCGAACCCGGTGGTGCGGTAGCCGTTGGGCCAGAGGAGCCGGAAGTCCTGGTCCTGGACCTGGGTGTCGATGCTGATGACGGTCTTCCCGTCCGGCGCTGCGACGATTGCCGCGTCATCCCCGGGCCCCAGCACGGTGTTGATGGTGTGGGAGTCCTCCATGCGAAGGCGCGGAAAGATCCGGGCCAGCAGGTCGGCTTCGGAAAGTCCGGCGACGGTGGGCTGGCGGTCAACGCGGTTGCGGAGGTCTTCAGGCACGCCACTACGCTACCGCGCCCGGCCGACATCGTGTCCTGACGGGGCGTTCGGCGGCGATAGGCTGGAGGCATGCACCATCCCCAGTTGCCCCTGTCCGCCCGCGCCGCCGCCAGGATGGCGATGGTCGGGGCAATCGCCATCCTGGCGTTGACAGCCTGCTCCCCCGCCGTTGACGTCACCGCCGCTAAAGACGCTGCCAATCCCGCATGCGCACCCATGATGGTGGCGCTCCCGGATACCATCGGCGATTCGAAGCTGCGCAAGACCAACAGCCAGGCAACCGCGGCCTGGGGCGATCCCTCGCTGGTGATCCTTCGCTGTGGCGTTAACGTGCCGGGGCCGACGACGGACCGGTGCGTCACCGTCAACGGAGTCGACTGGGTCATCAAGGAAGGGGACCCCGTGTGGACGCTGACCACCTACGGCCGGGAACCTGCCACGGAAATCCTCCTGGACCCGGACAAGATAAGTTCTGCCACCGTCCTGGCTGACCTTGCCGCAGCGGCGGCAAAAGTCCCCTCAGTGCGGAACTGTGTGGGCCAGGAGGACCTGCAGAACCTGCCGAAAAGCCAGTAGGTTTCGACAGGCCCAGCCACCGGACACAGCGGTGGCTGGACCCGCCGCTAGCGGAGGCCGGTCCTGCGGTTCAGGGCCAGGTAGATGAGTTCGTCGATCAGGTCCGCGTAGTCCAGGCCCGAGGCAGCCCACATTTGCGGGTACATGCTCTTGGGCGTAAAGCCGGGCATCGTGTTGATCTCGTTGATGATCAGCTCGCCGTCGGGCGTATAGAAGAAGTCCACGCGGCTGAGGCCTTCGGCACCCACCGCGTCGAACGCAGTGGCAGCCAGCTCGCGGACCCGGGAGATGGCCTCCGCCGGGATGTCGGCCGGGCAGCTGAGGGCTGCGGCGTCATCCTCGACGTACTTGGCATTGAAGTCGTAGAACTCGTGGGTCCCGCCGGCTACGGAAATTTCACCGGGCATCGAGGTACGGGGCGCATCGGTCCCCCTGCCCTCCAGGACCGCGCATTCGATCTCGCGCCCAACGATTCCGGCTTCGATCACGAGTTTAAGGTCGTGGCGGCGCGCTTCTTCGATGGCGGCGTCCAGGTCCTCGAGCGCGTCCACCTTGGAGATGCCCATGGACGAACCTGCCCGGGCCGGTTTGACGAACACAGGGAACCCCAGCCGGTCAACCTGTTTCCGGACGGATTCGGGGTCCCGGCGCCACTGCCTGTCAGTGACGGTGACGTACGGGCCAACACGGAGTCCGGCGGCTTCAAAGACCACCTTCATGTAGTGCTTGTCCATGCCGACGGCCGATGCCAGCACTCCTGCGCCCACATAGCGGGTGTCCGAAAGCTCAAGGAGTCCCTGGATGGTGCCGTCCTCGCCGAAGGGGCCGTGCAGCAGCGGGAAGACCACGTCAACGGCGCCAAGTTCCTGCGGCACCTGGTTGGGTGAGGCAACGATCAGTTGATGTTCACCGCCGATCTCGGCGAGGGTGACGGTTTCTGCGGAGGGCACAACTTCGGGGAGGGCCGACGCTGAGAGGGACCACTGTGCTGTTTCTGAGGGGGCCAGAACCCACTGGCCGGTCTTGGCGATCCCGATGGGGATCACCTCGTACTTGTCCTTGTTGATCGCGCCAAGCACGCCTGCTGCGGTGACGCAGCTGACGGAGTGCTCGCTGGAGCGGCCGCCGAACAGCACGGCGACGCGCGGTTTCCTGATGGTGCGCGTTTCTCCGGTGGCAGGTGTGTCTTGGGACATGGTCAGTAATCGCCTTCAGGTTTCAATTCCCGGGACAGCAGAACCGGCCCCAGTTGGTCAACGGACAGCTTGCCCGCCAGCACCGCTACAACGGCGGCAGTGATGGGCATTTCGACGCCGAGCTTGCCGGCAAGTTCATGGACAGCCTGCCCGGACTTGATGCCCTCGGCGGTCTGGGTCATCTTGCGGCCCACCTCTTCCAATGTCAGGCCCTCGCCCAGCAGCCGTCCTGCGGTGTGGTTCCGTGACAGCGCCGATGAACAGGTAGCGACGAGGTCGCCGAGCCCGGCGAGTCCGGCCATGGTCTTGGCCTCCCCGCCCAGCGCCAGCGCAAGCCGCGACGTCTCCGCGAGGCCCCGGGTAATCACGGAAGCTTTGGTGTTGTCACCCATCTGCTTGCCTTCACAGATGCCGACGGCCAGTGCGATCACGTTCTTGACGATGCCGCCAATTTCGACGCCGACGACGTCGGCCGTGGTGTAGGGACGGAAGTAGGGGGCAGTGCAGCTCCTGGCCAGCCAGCCGGCAGTGGCGGAATCGCTGCAGGCCACTACCGATGCCGTGGGCTCCTCGCGCGCGATTTCCATGGCGAGGTTGGGTCCGGAGACCACCGCGATGCGTTCGCGCGGCAGGTTCAGTTCCTGGCTGATGACCTCGCTCATCCGCGCGTCGGTCCCGAGCTCCAGGCCCTTCATCAGGGAGACCACAACTGCTCCGGGCGCGATCATGTCCTTCCATTCCCGCAGCTGCGGGCGCAGGGACTGGGCGGGCACGGCCAGCACTACAAGCTCGGCTCCTGACAGTACGTCCCGGACGTCGGTGGAGGCAGTGATGTTCTCCGGCAGGACGATGTCCTTGAGGTAGTCACTGTTGCGGTGCTTGCTGTTGATCTCTTCGACCACTTCGGCGCGCCGGCCCCACAGCTTGATGGCACGCGGCGTTCCAGTGGCGATGGCGGCATCTGCGAGGATCTTCGCGAAGGTGGTCCCCCAGGACCCTGCGCCGAGGACGGCCACGGTGCGGGCTGCTCCCGGCTTGGCCTCAGCGGTCACGAAGGGTCCGTTCCTGCGTTGGGCTGTCGCCCGCGTTCAACGAACCGGCCATGCTTGGACTGCTGCTGCTTGGCCGGATCCCAGCGTTTCGCCGGCGGCTGTTCGCCGCGCAGTCCTGCCAGCAGCCCGGTGATGGCATCCATGATCACGTCGGTGGCTTCGGTCAACGTGGCCTTGTCAAGGGGACGGCCGGCAAAGGCGCTGAGGTCCACGGGGTCTCCCACCACCACCCGCGAACGCTTGCGGGGAAAGACGTGGAAGGTCTTGCCGTACCGGGGAAAGACCTCATGCGCGCCCCAGTGGGCGATGGGGACCACAGGGATTCCGCCTTCGAGGGCGAGCCTCGCGGCGCCGGTGTGTCCCTTCATCGGCCACAAATCGGGATCGCGGGTCAGCGTTCCCTCCGGGTAGATGATGATGGCACCACCCTCAGCCACGATCTCCTGGGCCACCTGGAGCGACCGGTTCGCGCCCGCCGTCGAACGTTCCACCGGCACCTGCTTGGTGGCGCGCAGGAGCGTGCCCAGGGCAGGAACCTTGAACAGCGCAGCCTTGGCCAGGAAGTGCGGCGCCCGCTTCTGGTTGTACAGCATGTGGCCCACGACCAGGGGGTCGATTTCGGTGCAGTGGTTGGGAGCAGCAATGAAACCGCCGGCGGGCAGTTTTTCCGTGCCCTCCCACGACTTGGCCATCATGAGGTTCAGCAGCGGCCTGGCAATGCCCGCGATGAACGCAAACGTGGCCCTGCTCTTGGCAGATTCCTTCACAATCCCGCTCTACTTCGTGGTGGTGATGTCGAAATCGGCACCGAGGCCGGCCAGCTTCTCGGTGAAGCGCTCGTAGCCCCGGTTAATGATGTCGATGCCGGTGACCCGCGACGTTCCCGTGGCGGCCAATGCGGCGATCAGGTGGCTGAATCCGCCGCGCAGGTCCGGAACGTCAATATCGGTTCCCTTGAGCTGGGTGGGGCCGGAAATCACCGCAGAGTGAAGGAAGTTGCGCTGGCCGAACCGGCAGGGAACGCTCCCCAGGCACTCGCGGTGGACCTGGATGCTGGCGCCCATGCGGATCAGGGCGTCAGTGAAGCCAAAGCGGTTCTCATATACCGTCTCGTGGACGATGGACACGCCCTCGGCCTGGGTCAGGGCCACCACCAGCGGCTGCTGCCAGTCGGTCATGAAGCCCGGGTGGACGTCCGTCTCAAGGACCAGCGGGTTCAGCTTTCCGCCCTTGTGGTAGAACCGGATGCCGTCCTCGCCGATGTCCATTCCGCCCCCCACCTTGCGGTAGGTGTTCAGGAACGTCATCATGTCGCGCTGGGACGCACCCTCAACGAAGATGTCACCGCGGGTCACCAGCGCGGCCGACGCCCAGGACGCCGATTCGTTGCGGTCCGAGAGCGCCCGGTGGTTGTAGCCGCCCAGGTCCCGGACGCCCTCAATGCGGATGGTGCGGTCAGTCTGGACGCTGATGATGGCGCCCATCTTCTGCAGCACGGCAATCAGGTCAATGACTTCAGGCTCTGTGGCGGCACCGGAAAGTTCCGTAATGCCTTCTGCGCGGGTGGCGCTCAGCAGGACCTGCTCCGTGGCTCCGACGGACGGGTACGGCAGCGAGATCTTGGCTCCCTGCAGGCCCTTGGGAGCGGAAATGTGGATGCCACCGGGGCGTTTCTCGACGACGGCACCGAACTGGCGCAGCACGTCCAGGTGGTAGTCGATGGGCCGGTCGCCGATCTTGCATCCACCCAGGTCCGGGATGAAGGCTTCGCCGATGGCGTGGATCAACGGCCCGCACAGCAGGATGGGAATCCGCGAGTCGCCGGCATGGGCGTCGATGGCGGTACTCGGCGCCGTCTTGGCTGCCTTGGGGTCGAGCGTGAGGTCCCCATTAACGGGATCTTTCTCCACTGTCACGCCGTGCAGCTGCAGGAGGGAGGTGACCACCTCCACGTCCTTGATCTCCGGCACGTTCCGCAACACCGAGGGTTCGTTGCCCAGCAGCGCCGCCACCATTGCCTTGGGAACAAGGTTCTTTGCCCCACGGACGCTGACGCGGCCTGTAAGCGGGACACCGCCGCGGATTGTCAGAACACTACTCATATACCGGTTTCCTCACGATCACTAGCCCCCAAACACCTTGCAAAGGCTCCAACCAAGCATAGGAGGTCGCGTTACCGAACCGAAATAAGGGGGTGCCGGCGGCGGGGCGTGGCGGACGCGCTCCCGCCGCCGGACAAGCCTGGCGCCTAGGAAACCCTGGCCGGCAGTGTTTTCGGTTTGAACGCCGGGCGGGTTTCCTCGTAGGCGGTGATATCGGCTTCGTGCTGGAGGGTGAGCCCGATGTCGTCCAGGCCTTCGAGGAGGCGCCAGCGGGTGTAGTCATCGATGTCGAACGGCGCCACGATATTGCCGCACACCACGGTCTTGGACTCGAGGTCCACGGTGACCTGGGTGCCTGGGGCGTTTTCGAGTTCCTTCCAGATGAGCTCGATGTCATCCTGCGCCACCTGCGCGGCCAGCAGTCCCTGCTTGCCGGAGTTGCCGCGGAAGATGTCCGCGAAGCGAGAGGACAGGACGGCCTTGAAACCGTAGTCCTTCAGCGCCCAGACGGCGTGCTCACGCGAGGAGCCGGTGCCGAAATCCGGGCCGGCCACCAGGACCGAGCCGGCATTGTAGGGCTCCTGGTTCAGGATGAAGGAAGGGTCCTTGCGCCAGGCGGAGAACAGGGCGTCCTCGAAGCCGGTGCGGGTGATGCGCTTGAGGTACACCGCGGGGATGATCTGGTCGGTGTCGACGTTGCTCTGGCGCAGCGGGACGCCGACGCCGGTGTGCTTGGTGAACTTTTCCATGGTGTTGTCCTAGGCTGCGTGGCTTGCGGATGGGGTTTCGACAGGCTCAACCACCGGTTCGGGTGCCGGTTCAAGGTCCGACGGCGAGCTGAGCGTTCCGCGCACAGCCGTGGCCGCTGCCACCACCGGGGAGACCAGGTGGGTGCGGCCGCCCTTGCCCTGCCGGCCTTCGAAGTTGCGGTTGGAGGTGGAGGCGCACCGCTCCCCCGGTTCCAGCTGGTCCGGGTTCATGCCCAGGCACATGGAGCAGCCGGCGAACCGCCATTCGGCCCCGAAATCCTTGAACACGCGGTCCAGGCCCTCAGCCTCGGCTTCGAGCCGGACGCGGGCCGATCCGGGGACCACGAGCATCCGCACCTTCGGGTCCTTTTCGCGGCCGCGGATGATGTCCGCAGCGGCCCGCAGGTCCTCGATGCGCGAGTTGGTGCACGAACCCAGGAAGACGGTGTCCACCCGGATCTCCTTCATGGGTGTACCGGCTTCGAGCCCCATGTACTGCAGCGCACGTTCCGCCGCGGCCTTGGCATTTTCGTCGCCGAAGTCTGAGGGATTCGGCACGGCCTCTGACAGGGACACCCCCTGCCCGGGATTGGTGCCCCAGGTGACGAACGGCTCCAGCGTGTTGGCGTCCAGGTCCACCTGTACGTCGAAGGTGGCGTCGTCGTCGGTCCGCAGCGTGTTCCAATACTCGACGGCGGCGTCCCAGTCCGCGCCTTCAGGCGCGTGGGGGCGGCCCTTCATGTACTCGTAGGTGGTCTGGTCCGGCGCCACCATGCCGGCCCGGGCGCCGGCCTCGATGGACATGTTGCAGATGGTCATCCGTGCTTCCATGGAGAGCGCCCGGATGGCGGAGCCGCGGTATTCCAGGACGTAGCCCTGCCCGCCTCCGGTGCCGATCTTGGCAATCACGGCGAGGATAATGTCCTTGGCGGTCACGCCCGGGCGCAGGGTGCCTTCGACGTTGATGGCCATGGTCTTGAACGGCTTGAGCGACAGGGTCTGGGTGGCCATGACGTGCTCCACCTCGGATGTGCCGATGCCCATGGCCAGGGCACCGAAGGCGCCGTGCGTGGAGGTGTGCGAGTCGCCGCAGACAACCGTCATGCCCGGCTGGGTGAGCCCCAGCTGCGGACCAACGACGTGGACAATGCCCTGCTCGGCGTCGCCCAGGCTGTGCAGCCGGACACCGAACTCGGCGCAGTTGTTGCGCAGGGTCTGGATCTGGGTACGGCTGGTGAGGTCGGCAATCGGCTTGTCGATGTCCAGTGTGGGGGTGTTGTGGTCCTCCGTCGCAATGGTCAGGTCCGGCCGGCGCAGCTTGCGGCCGGCCAGGCGCAGGCCTTCGAACGCCTGCGGGGACGTGACTTCGTGGACCAGGTGGAGGTCGATGTAGAGAAGGTCGGGCTGGGCGTTGGCACCGTCACCGTCACCTTTGCGCACCACATGTGCGTCCCAGACTTTCTCGGCCAATGTTTTTGCCATGGCCATCTCCCTTCACTGCTGTTTGGCTGAATAGTCCAACTGAATCAGGACGGCTCCGCAGTGCGCCAGCCGAAAGATTTGCATCTCAGATATTGAGACGGCAATATCATTACATGGACAATTCTAGTGGAGTCGGTGTCATTGATAAAGCGGCCCAGGTGCTCGATGCACTCGAGGCCGGACCCACCACGCTGGCACAGCTGGTGGCCGCTACCGGCCTGGCCCGGCCCACCGTCCACCGCCTGGCTTTGGCGCTGGTCCACCACCGCCTGGTAAGCCGCGACATCCAGGGCCGCTTCGTGCTCGGCAGCCGCCTCGTTGAACTCGCTTCCGCCGCCGGTGAGGACCGCCTCATCGCCTCTGCTGGCCCCGTGCTCATGCAACTGCGCGACGCCACGGGCGAAAGCGCCCAGATCTTCCGGCGCCAGGGCGACTGGCGTGTCTGCGTTGCCTCCGCCGAGCGCCCCATTGGTTTGCGCGACACCATTCCGGTGGGCACGCAGCTGTCCATGAAGGCAGGTTCGGCGGCCCAGGTCCTGCTGGCCTGGGAGGACCATGACCGGCTCCTTGAGGGCCTGCAGTCGGCCCGCTTTACTCCCACCGTTCTGGCGGGCGTACGACGGCGGGGCTGGGGACAGAGCCTTGGCGAACGCGAGCCTGGGGTCGCCTCTGTTTCGGCGCCGGTGAGGGGCCCGTCGGGCAGGGTGATTGCAGCTGTCTCCATCTCCGGCCCCATTGAGCGCCTGACCCGCCAGCCGGGCCGCCTGCACGCGGAAGTTGTCTGCAACGCCGGACGCCTCCTTACTGAGGCTCTGCGCAAGAACAACGACTGACCCGCGGGCAACGACAGAACAGGAACAACGCCCGACGACGGGTCCGCCCCAGGCCGTCCGGGCGCTAGGCTGGGCCCATGGGCAGCTATGCGGTGTTCCTCCGCGGCATCAACGTTGGCGGAATCAATATCAAAATGGCGGCTCTGAGGGACGCATTGAAAGGCTCCGGTTTCCCGGACGCAGCCACACTGCTGGCCAGCGGTAACGTGGTGCTCTCCAGCAGCCTGGACGCAGCCGCCGTCAAGCAGGAATGCGAAAAGTGCCTCCGCTCAGCATTCGGCTACGAGGCATGGGTGGTGGTGCTGGACGCCCGCAGGGTGGCCCAACTCGTGGCGGCCTGCCCCTATCCTGACGACGACGGGTCCACCCACTCGTACATCACCCTGTCATCGGACACCGCAGTCCTCGATGAACTGGAGGCCGCGGGAGCCGCCATGGAAAGTCACGAGCAACAACGGCTGGGACCGGAAGCGCTTGCCTGGCTGGCACCGGTGGGAGGAACCCTGGAAAGCCCCTTCAGCAAAATCAGCGCCAAAGCCAAATTCAAGGCTTCGACCACCACCCGCAACCTTCGGACGCTCATCAAGGTCCGTGACGCCGCCGCGGCTCTTCCGGCCAGCGGGGCAACCGGCAAATAAGCGGCCTACCTTCTCGAACGCCTTATTGAAAGCGGCGAGTTGGGCAATCTGCCGTTCCACCGGGACCACCACCAGCTCCCGTCCCGCGGCCGTCACGGCGTTGGTGAGCCGTTGCCGCGCCTTACCCCCGGCAGGGCCAACGGCAGCGTGACTTCGCCCAGGCCATCGCGGATCTCCTCCCAGGAGCCCCACGGCTGCCGGGACATGGGCCGGTTGGGTGGGGCCCGGGCGACCGTGCCCGTCGTGGGAGGTCACAGCATCACTATGCCAGCCGAACAGGAGGAGTCAGCGGCCCCGGCGCGCCGCCCGCCGGCAGTACCCCGCAACGCCCCATCACCTGCCGCACCTTTCCTGCCAACGCGCCATCACCTTAAACAATAAATCGATGGTCTGCTTCCGCCCCAGGCCGGGGGAAACGTGAGGCTTCGCACACTCGCTGCGGGAAGTAATAGGTCGTTTCCAAGAAATGGCGGGATCTGATGGGGCGTTGCCCGGATTGCCGCAGGAGGTGATGGCGCGTCCTGGCCAGCACGCGATGGTTGGGGAAACAAAAATGGTCCCGGGCCGTTGCCCGGGACCATTTCGGTGGTGACCCCAGCGGGATTCGAACCCGCGTTACCGCCGTGAGAGGGCGGCGTACTAGGCCGCTATACGATGGGGCCGAGTACTTTCGACAGCGTTTCCGCTGCTCAAGCTCAGTGAGTATTTCACACACTTTGCTGTGGTTTCAAATCGGCGAACCGGCCTGAAACCTTCTGTTCCGAGGCTGAAATCAGCCTTCAAACCAGAGCTGGGATACCAGGACTCGAACCTAGAATGACGGTACCAGAAACCGTAGTGTTGCCAATTACACCATATCCCAATGGCACTTTCGGGCCGGTTTTCAGGGCTTTTCCCTGCTCCGTGCGCCTCAGCACGAGAAATTACTTTACCCGAGACTTTCGGCTCGCACAAATCGAGGCTCGCCGCCACACAGGCGCGCCCTGCGGAGCAATCCAGCCAAACCCTTGCCCAGGGCAGGTCGATGTGGTTACTCTCGAGTAAGTTACCGACCGGTAACAACCTCCCAGCCCTGTTGCTCCGGGCACCCACGAGGACACGGGAACGCCATACCAACCACGGTTCACACCACCGGGCAGCGCCGTCCGGCGGAAAGTTAGGAAGTGTCAGCGTTGACAACCCGCACTGCAGCCATCGCATCAGCCAGGCCCGCACTTCGGTCCCAATCCACAGCAATCGTCGCCCTGTCCCTGCTATTGGTCCTCTTCCTTGCCTTTTACACCTACCTGACCGGTCAAATCTCCAACGGAGCTGCCCAGCTGATGGACGGGGCAGAGCAGGCAGCCGCCGGAGCAGCGCAGCTTAAGGACGGTTCGGGGCAGCTGGCCACGGGCGCCGGGGCCGCGGACAAGGGCTCGGTACAGGTAAAGGACGGCGCCCGCAAGGTCAAAGATGGCAGTACCGAATTGAACGCGGGGGCGCAGGCCCTGCAGTCCGGCGCCGGGAAAGTCTTTTCGGGGGTGCGGGACCAGCTGGCGCCGGGTGTGGACAAACTCCATGCCGGTACCACCAAGCTGCAGAACGACGTCCTGAATAAACTCGTCCCGGGCGTATACCAGGTGGACGACGGCGCCCGGAAGCTGCAGGCTGGCGCCGTCGCCCTTTCCGCGGCACTGACTCCCACGGCTGCCGGAAACGCACCGGACAATCTGGCCGATGGTGCGGGGCAGCTCGCGGCGGGTACGGGCCAGCTCCTGGCCGGTACCGGGCAGCTTGACGCCGGCGCCGCCAGCCTCAGCGCCGGGACGGCAGCACTGAAGAACGGCACTGGCCAGCTTGCAGCCGGGGCGGGCCAGCTGAAGGGGTACCCGGGCGCCGGCAATGATCCCACCAAGGGGGACGGACTTGCGGCACTCAGCCAGGGATTGGACCAGCTCGAAGCCGCAGCCAACGGACCCCAGGGCCTGGTGCCCCTGGCGGTGCTCAAGGACCAGATCGCCAAACTGGCGGACGGCGGCCGGAGGGCCTACGCCGGCGCAGCCCAGCTCGATGCCGGCGCGGCAAAAGTGGATGACGGTGCCGGTGCACTGAACGACGGCGCCGGCCAGCTGAAGGCGGGAACTGACAAGGTGAACTCCGGGGCCGGCCAGTTGAACGACGGCGCGGGCCGGCTGAAGGCAGGGTTCGGCATCCTGGCGCAAAAGCTCAACGCCACCGATCCGCAGAACCCCGGCATGGTGCTGGGGACCACCATGCTGGCTGACGGCACCGCCAAAATCAGGGTCGGCATGGACGGCGTTCCCGGCGACCCGGACAGCCCTGGCCTGATCTACGCCGCCAACAACCTGCAGGACGGCACCACAAAACTCAGCGCCGGGGTCAGCGGCGACGGCGATCCTGCCAATCCGGGCCTGCTGGCCGGAACCCAGGCACTCTCCGACGGCACCGCCACCCTGAGCCAGGGCACGGGGCAGCTTCAATCAGGTTCCACGCAGCTGGCTGACGGCACGGGCCAGCTCGCGGAGGGCAACGGCAAGCTCGACGACGGTTCAGGCAAACTCGCCGAAGGCGCCGGCAAGCTGGCCGACGGCAACTCGAAAATCGCGGCCGGAACGCAGGAGCTGCACTCAAAAGTCGCAGCTGTTTCGCCGTCGTCGTGGCTGGACAACCCTGTAATCGCCCTGATGCTGGTGGTACTCCTGGTGGGCGCCGCCGTCGCAGCCTACTTCCTTCTTCGCAGGCGCGCCCTGCGGACCGGAACGGCAGGCTGAAAACAGGCACAAACCGTTGGCGGTGGCCGCGGTCCTGCACTGACAGGGCCGCGGCCGTGACGGTCTGATCGCTACTTCAAAAGCTGATCGAGGGACGCGACCATGCCGCCGTCGAAGTCCTCCACGATTTCCCCCACCCGGTTGAGCCAGACGCCCACGAGCCCGGCCGCCGTCGAGCCTTCCGCGTCAAGCAGGCGGTTGTCCCCCACATACAGCGTTTCTCCCGGGGCCGTGCCGAGCAGCCGGACGCCTTCGAGGTACATTGCCGGGTTGGGCTTGGCCACACCCAGGGTGTCGGTCCCCACCAGATGGGTGATCCGCTCCAACCCCGCGCCGTCCAGCTTGGCCCGCTGGTAGTCGTGGACATTGTTGCTCACGGCTCCGTAAGGGACGCCCGCACCGTCCAGGGCGTCCAGCAGGGGCAGCACGTCGGGAAACGGCTTGACGTATGCAGGCTGCTTTTCCATGTACGCCGTCAACCACCGGTGCGATTCCTCACCGTCGGCCAGTTCCACCCCGAAATGCCCAAGCGCGGCCCGCCCACGCAGGAGCCGCTGTTCGTTGAAGGTCAGCTCCCCGGCCAGGTAGCGGTCGTAGAAGTGCGTCGTCTCATGGGTGAAGATGCGGCCGAACCGCTCCCACCCGGCCTGGTCCAGGCCGGGCAGGAGGTGCTCACTGACCTCCCGCAGGGCGGTGGTCATTGAGTACTCCAGGTCCACCAGGGTGTCGTCGATGTCGAACAGTACGCCCCTGACCACCCCGAACGGCGTGGTCAGGACACCGGCACGCGCCCGGCTTGGGGCACTCATCAGCCGCGGAAGGCGCGGAGCCGGCGCAGGGAGGACTCCTTGCCCAGGATCACCATGGACTCGAACAGGGGCGGCGAGACGCGGCGGCCGGAAACAGCCGTGCGGACGGGCCCGAACGCAAGCCGCGGCTTGATCCCCATGTCCTCCACCAAGGCCTGCTTCAGGGCGCCCTGGATGTCTTCCGCCGTCCAGTCCTCCACCGACTCCAGTGCGGCGATGGCGGCGTCCAGCACCTCGGAAAGGTTGTCGGGAAGGCCCTTGCGGGCGTCATCGGCGATGTCGATGGCGTCGTCGGCCTTGAACAGGAAACCCAGCATCTCCGGTGCTTCGCCCAGCAGCGTGATGCGCTCCTGGATCAGGGGTGCGGCTTCGGTGACAATCTCTTCCTCGCGGTCCGTCAGGATCTCCCCCACCAGTCCGGCTTCGCGCAGGTAATGGGCCACCCGGTCACGGAACACCTTGGCCTCGAGCATCCGGACGTGCGTGCCGTTGATGGCCTCGGCTTTCTTGAGGTCGAAGCGGGCAGGGTTGCCCAGGACGTCGTGGATGTCGAAGTGCTGAACGAGCTGCTCCACCGTGAAGATGTCCTCGTCAGCGCTGAGGGACCAGCCCAGCAGGGACAGGTAGTTCAGGAGCCCTTCGGGGATGAAGCCCCTCTCGCGGTGCAGGAAGAGGCTGGACTCGGGATCGCGCTTGGAAAGCTTCTTGTTGCCCTGGCCCATCACGTAGGGCAGGTGGCCGAACTCCGGCATGTACTCGGCGACGCCAATCGCGTAAAGCGCCCTGTACAGCGCAACCTGTCGCGGGGTGGAGCTGAGCAGGTCCTCGCCGCGCAGCACATGGGTGATGCCCATCAGGGCGTCATCCACGGGGTTGACCAGGGTGTACAGCGGTGCACCGTTGGCACGGACCACGGCGAAGTCGGGCACGGATCCGGCCTTGAACGTGATCTCACCGCGGACCAGGTCGTTGAACGTGATGTCCTCATCCGGCATGCGGAGGCGGAGGACGGCCTGGCGGCCCTCTGACCGGTACTGCGCCAGCTGTTCCTCCGTCAGGTGCCGGTCAAAGCCGTCATAGCCCAGCTTGGGGTCCCGGCCGGCGGCGCGGTGGCGTGCCTCGATCTCCTCCGGGGTGGAGAAGGACTCGTAAATGAAACCGCCGTCGTGCAGCCGCTTGATGACGTCCTGGTATATGTCGCCGCGCTGGGACTGCCGGTACGGCTCGTGGGGGCCGCCCACTTCCACGCCCTCATCCCAGTCGATGCCCAGCCACTTCAGCGCGTCCAGCAGCTGGTGGTAGCTTTCTTCGCTGTCGCGCGCGGCATCCGTGTCCTCGATCCGGAAGACCAGCGTGCCCTTGGTGTGGCGCGCGTAGGCCCAGTTGAACAGGGCCGTCCGGATCAGCCCCACGTGCGGGGTGCCCGTGGGTGACGGGCAGAAGCGGACCCTGACGGGCGTCTCGGCGGTGACGGGCGGGATGGAGGCGGCGGGTGACGAAGAAGCGATACTCATAGTGGCTTCAACTTTACCCGCCTGCCCGGGTGCAGCCCTCCCGTCCCGCAGGACCCGGCTAGCGGCGGACGATCGGGTTGGAGAGGCGGCCGATGCCCTCGATCTCCACCTCGAAACGGTCGCCTTCCTTGACCAGGCCAACACCCGCGGGGGTGCCGGTCATGATCACGTCGCCCGGCAGCAAGGTGAAGGCCTGGGATACCACGGACACCAGTTCACGCACGCCGCGGATCATCTGGCTGGTGCTGCCGTCCTGGCGCACTTCCCCGTTGAGCCTGCCGGTGATCTGGAGGTCTTCGGTGTCCAGGTCGGTTTCGATCCAGGGCCCCAGCGGGGCGGAGGTGTCGAAGCCCTTGGCGCGGGTCCACTGCAGGTCCGTCTTCTGCACGTCGCGCGCGGTGAGGTCATTGCCGCAGGTGTAGCCGAAAATGACGTCATCCACGCGCTCCTCGGGGACGTCCTTGCAGATCCGGCCGATCACCACGCACAGTTCGGCTTCGAAGGACACCTCCTCCGAGAATTCCGGCAGCACCACGGGATCGTTGGGACCAACGACGGCGGTGTTGGGCTTCAGGAACAACAGCGGCTGGGCCGGGACCTCGTTGCCCAGTTCCTTCGCGTGCTCAACGAAGTTCCGGCCGACGCCGATCACCTTGCTGCGGGGGATGATGGGCGCCAGCAGCCGGACGTCCTCCAGCTTGTGGCGCACGGACGTCCGCTCCACTCCATTGAAGAAGGGATCGCCGTGGATGACAGTGATTTCCTCACTGCCCGGTTCACCTTCAACAACGCCGTACAGGGGATCGGAATCGACTACAAACCTGGCAATACGCATGGCTCCTACCCTACCGTCCCGCCGGCGCCGGGTTGCCCTTCGGCGCCACCGCGCAGGTAGGACAGCTGCGCGGCCACGGACAGTTCGGCAGCCCGCCGGACGGAAGGTCCGACGTCGGCATAGACGGCGTCGGCCACCTCACCCACGGATGCATCCCGGCCCAGCAGGCCCAGCGCGGCGCGGACCTGCGCCAGCCGGTCCTCCCGGTGCGCCCGGTAATCCCTGGCGATCGCCTCAAGGGACGGCAGCACGGGGCCGTGGGCGGGAAGGACCATGGCGGGCCCCAGGGCTTCCAGCCGGTCCAGGGATGCGAGGTACTCGCCAAGGGTGCCGTCCGGATAGTCCAGCACGGTGGTGCCCCGGCCAAGGACGGTGTCCCCCGTGAGCACCGATCCGCATTGACCGTCCGCCGGCAGGTGGAAGCAGACGGAGTCCGAGGTATGGCCCGGGGTGGCCAGCACGGTGATGTCCACTCCTGCCGCATGGATGGCTTCGCCGTTGGCCAGGGGCTTTCCCCCGCCATGGCAGTGGGCCGGGTCCGCGGCACGGACCGGCGCACCCGTCAGTTCATGCAGGCGTGCGGATCCTGCCGTGTGGTCTGCGTGCCGGTGCGTCACCAGGACAAGTTCGACGTCGCCCGCCCCGGCCAGCGCGCACAGGTGCGTTTCATCCAGGGGGCCCGGGTCCACCACCACCAGGGCGGAACGCCCCGGGGCGGCAACAAGGTAGGAGTTGGTGCCGTCCAGGCTCATGGGGCCGGGATTGGGGGCCAGGATGAAACGGGTCAGCGGGGAGCTGCGCTGCAGGGCGGGGCCGGGATGGGAGGTCACTGAACCATCCTTGCATCCGGCGCCGCCCCTCCCCAGTCCGTCTCCACCACAGGATGGCGGAATAGAACTGCGGGCGCCCCGGGTTGGCACCCGATGACAGCACCACGTTCCCCACAGGAAGCCTGGATCTCCCATGAGCACCGCAACACTCGCAGACCTTCTCGCCCAAGCCGACGCAGGCGGCCACGACCACTCGGCTACCGAAAAGGCCACCGGCCTGCTGCACGTCCACAATCACGCCACAGGCAGCATCGTGTGGTTCCCCACCTGGAAGAAGTTCCGCGAGACGGCCGACTGGACCGAAGCCGTCGCCGCGATCACTGCGGAAGTGGACGCTGCATCCGCACCGGCGGACCAGGCCGGCGCCGCAATCCTGGCCGCAGACCTGGAAACCCTGCTGGACCAGGCATCCCGTTCCAGCGACGCCAACGTGTTCGTGCAGGAAAACCTCACCCGCCACCTGACCCGCACCTGGGCTCTGGGCGACGCCGTGGCCAAGGCCGGCAACAAAGACCTGTTCACCGGCGGCGCCACGCCCTCCGTCTTCGCCGGCTACCCGTACGATGTCTACGCCCAGGATGGCGGTGTCTTCGCCACCACGCTGTGGAACGACATCGTCGACGCCCGACGCAACCGGGCCCTGTCGGAGGAAGCAGCCCGCAAGGCACTCAAGCCGGTGTCGCGCAAAGCCATGAAGAACGCCGCACGGAAGGCAGCGCGGCGCTGAATCACCGCCGTAGGCCGTAACGCAGAACGGCGCCTGCCGGACCAAAGTCCGGCAGGCGCCGTCGTACTTTGCAGCCCGGAACTATGCCAGGCGGGTGAGCCAGCCGTGTGTGTCCGGCTCGACGCCGGTCTGGATGCCCAGGAGCTTTTCGCGGATGGCCATGGTTACCTCGCCGGCTTTGGCGTCCTCGGAGCCGATGAATTCGGTGGCGTCCTTCAGGACTCCAATGGGGGTGATGACCGCTGCGGTGCCGCAGGCGAAGACCTCAGTGATCTCCCCGGAGGCCACGCCGTCGCGCCACTCGTCGAGGGTAATCTTGCGTTCGGCCACCTCGCGGCCCATGTCCTTGGCCACCTGGATAACGGACATGCGGGTGACGCCTTCCAGGATGGTGCCGGTCAGCGCGGGGGTTGCCAGCGAGCCGTCCTTCATGACGAAGAACACGTTCATGCCGCCCAGCTCTTCGACAGCATTGTCGTTGGCCTGGTCAAGGAACAGCACCTGCTTGCAGCCGTTGGCTTCGGCTTCCTGCTGTGCGATCAGGGAGGCAGCGTAGTTGCCGCCACACTTGGCGTCGCCTGTGCCGCCGCGGCCTGCACGGGCGTACTGGCGCGAGATCCAGATGGACACCGGCTTGAGTTCGCCGCCGAAGTAGTTGCCGGCAGGTGATGCGATCACCCGGAAAGACACTTCACGCGCAGCGCGGACACCCAGGAAAGCCTCCGTGGCGATCATGAAGGGCCGCAGGTACAGGGCCTCGCCGTCGCCGGAAGGAACCCACTCCTTGTCAACGGCCACCAGTTCACGGATCGCGCCAAGGAAGTATTCGGCCGGCAGCTCTGGCAGGGCAAGCCGGCGGGCGGACTTGTTCAGGCGTGCCGCGTTGGCTTCGGGGCGGAAGGTCCAGACGGAGCCGTCCGCGTGCCGGTAGGCCTTGAGCCCCTCGAAAATTTCCTGGCCGTAGTGGAACACGGCTGCGGAGGGGTCCAGGACAATCGGACCGTAGGGTTCGATGCGCGCGTCGTGCCAGCCGCCGTTGCCGTCCGCGTCAACGCTGTAGTCGACGATGGCGGTGTGGTCGGTGAAGTAGTTGCCGAATCCCGGGTTTGCCAGGATGGCTGCACGCTCTTCGGCGGACTTCGGGTTCTCCGAGGGCTGCCGGGTGAATTCGACGCCATGGGCGGTCTGAGTCATGGTTCCTCCACGATCGGCCGCCCCGGCTTCAGCGCTGAACTGCAAGGCGGCATTTGGTGATTCGAGACAAGCTTACGCCCGAAGCCGGCGGCAACCTGCCGGGGCAGTACAGCTAGAGGCCGGCGGCGATGGCGTCGCCGACGGCGCTGGTGCTGCGTGCCGTGCCGTCGCGCTTTTCGACGTCCGCAACAACGGCCGCTTCGATCCGGCGGGCGGCGTCGGCGTAGCCCAGGTGGTCCAGCAGGAGGGCTGCGGAAAGGATGGCCGCGGTGGGGTCTGCCTTGCCCTGCCCGGCGATGTCCGGCGCGGAGCCGTGGACCGGCTCGAACATGGAGGGTGCAGTCCGGTCCATGTTGATGTTGCCGGACGCTGCCAGGCCGATGCCGCCCGTGATGGCAGCGGCGAGGTCGGTGATGATGTCGCCGAACAGGTTGTCGGTCACGATCACGTCGAAACGGGACGGATCGGTGACCATGAAGATGGTGGCGGCGTCCACGTGCAGGTAGTCGTGGGTGACACCGGGGAATTCCTGGGCGACAGCTTCAACCGTGCGCTTCCACAAGTGCCCGGCGAAGACCAGGACATTGTGCTTGTGCACCAGGGTGACGTGCTTGCGTTCCCGGAGGCTGGCGCGGCGGAAGGCATCGCGGACCACGCGCTCCACGCCGTGGGCCGTGTTCAGGGACACTTCCGTGGCTACCTCGTGCGGGGTTCCCGCCCGCAGCGAACCGCCGTTGCCGACATACGGGCCCTCGGTTCCCTCGCGCACCACGATGAAGTCGATGGTTCCCGGGTTGGCCAGCGGGCTGCCCACCGTGCCGTAGAGCCGGGAAGGCCGCAGGTTGACGTAGTGGTCCAGGCTGAAGCGGAGCTTGAGGAGCAGCTCACGCTCGATGATTCCCGAAGGGATGCGCGTGTCGCCGGGAGCGGCGCCCACGGCACCAAAGAGGATGGCATCCCGGGTCTTCAGGTCTTCCAGGACGTGGTCCGGGAGGGTCTCCCCCGTGGCGAGCCAGTGCTCGGCACCGAGCTGGTAGTGCGTTTGCTTGAGCTCGGCACCCTCCGCGGCGACGGCCTTTTCCAGGACTTTGAGGGCCTCGGCAATAACTTCGGGGCCGATGCCGTCGCCGGGAATAACTGCAAGATCGATGGAGGATGCGCTCATGTTTTCAGCGTAGCCAAGACATCCATATGCTGGTCAAGCTGTCTCAGCTTTTGGACAGGAGCGCATCCGCCCTAGTTGGCAGGGGGTGGCTTACTCCGCCGGTTCCTCGAACTTGGGGAACACCGGAGCGGGCGCAGGCAAGGTTGTGCCGGCCACGATCGGCGTGGCGATGGCAGCAAACTGCCGGGCGTTGCCTTCCGGCTGGCCCAGGGCCTCCAGAAGCCTGGCCGTGGCGTTGGGCATGACGGGCTGGGCCAGGATGGCCACGATGCGCAGCACTTCAAGCGTCACGTACAGGACGGTATTCATGCGTTCGACGTCGGTCTTCCGCAGGACCCAGGGCGCCTGCTCCGCGAAGTAGGCGTTGGTATGGTGCAGCACGCCCCAGAGGGACTCCAGGGCCCGGCTGAATTCCTGCTTGTCGAAGGCGGCGCGGGCAGCATCCAGCAGCCCGTTGGCCTGGGCAAGAATGGCAGAGTCCGCCTCGGTGAAAGCACCTGGTACCGGCACCGCCCCTGCGCAGTTCTTGGCCACCATGGACAGGGAGCGCTGAGCCAGGTTGCCGAAGTTGTTCGCCAGGTCCGAGTTCATCCGGCCCACGATGGCCTCATGGTTGTAGCTGCCGTCCGCCCCGAACGGCACCTCGCGCAGGAAGAAGAAGCGCACCTGGTCCAGGCCGTACTGCGCAACGAAGTCCGCCGGCGCCACCACGTTGCCCAGGGACTTGGACATCTTGACCCCGTTGTTGTGCAGGAAGCCGTGGATCATTACCCGCTTGGGCAGCTCCAGTCCCGCGCTCATCAGGAAAGCCGGCCAATAGATGGCGTGGAAGCGGGAGATGTCCTTGCCGATGATGTGGAGGTCGGCAGGCCAGTACTTCCGGAACTTCTCCGACTCCGTGTCCGGATAGCCCACGCCGGTGAGGTAGTTGGTCAGCGCGTCCACCCACACGTACATGACGTGCTTGTCGTTGCCCGGGACCGGAACACCCCAGTCGAACGTGGTCCGGCTGATGGACAGGTCCTCCAGGCCGCGCTTGACGAAGCTGATGACCTCGTTGAACCTGTACTGCGGGGCGCCGAACTCCGGGTGGGATTCGTAGAGGGCCAGCAGCTTGTCCTGGTAGGCGGACAGCCGGAAGAAGTAGCTCTCCTCCGCCGTCCACGTCACCTCGGTGTCCGTCTCTTTCGAGTAGCGCACGCCGTCGTCCTTCACCACGGTCTCATCCTCGGCGTAGAACGCCTCGTCTCGCACGGAGTACCAGCCCTCGTATTTGTCGAGGTAGATATCGCCGTTGGCCTCCATTTTCTTCCAGATGGCCTGCGAGGCGGCGTAGTGGTCTGCGTCCGTGGTGCGGATGAACCGGTCGTAGCTGATGCCCAGGGCGGAGTGGGCCTCCTTGTAGACCGCGACGTTCCGGTCCACCAGTTCCTTGGGGGTGGTGCCTTCCTTCTCCGCCGTCTGGGCGATCTTCATGCCGTGCTCGTCCGTGCCGGTCAGGAACATCACGTCATAGCCGTCCAGCCGCTTGAAGCGGGCCATGGCGTCGGTGGCAATGTACTCATAGGCATGCCCGATGTGCGGCACGCCGTTGGGGTAGGTGATGGCCGTGGTGATGTAGAACGGCGTTTTCTCTGGAGCAGTCACGGTGCGGACGGTTACCTTCGGTGCGATGGAGTGGGCTAGATCAGTTCTGTCAGGGTATCGCTCAGGCGGACCAGCTCGTGGTCGTGCGAGGCCACCAGGACGGCGATGCCGTCGGACGTGGTGTCCTTCAGGATGCTGATGATGCGGTTGGCGGAGGCACGGTCCAGGGAGGCGGTGGGCTCATCCACCACCAGCACCCTGGTGCCCAGGATCAGAGCGCGGGCGATTGCCACACGCTGGCGTTCGCCGCCGGACAGCTGTGCGGGACGGTGCCGCATGCGCCGGCCCAGGCCCACCAGGTCCAGCAGGTCCTTGGCCATGTCGCGCCGCTGGTCCACCTCGCCGTCGGGGACGGCGGGCAGGAGGACGTTTTCGAGGGCGCTCATGCCGTCAATCAGGGCACCGCCCTGGTCCACGTAGCCGATGAGGGCACGACGGCGGTCGGCGATTTCGTCGTCGCCCATGCTTTCGAGGGAATCACCTTCCCAGAAAACGCGGCCGGACGTCGGCAGGGTGAGTCCCGCGCCGACAGTCAAAATGCTGGTCTTTCCGGAGCCGCTTCGGCCGGCGACGCAGTGCATCTCGCCTGCGTGCAGGGTCAGGTCGAAGCCTTCCACCACGCTGACGGCCTCGGCCCCGCCTTTACCGCCGCCGTAACGGATGGTGATGTCGCGCATTTCCAGCGGGGTGGCGTGGTCGGCCGACTTGACGATGGTGTTGGCCCGGGTCTGCAGGTGGACCTCGTTGGAGCCGCTCCTGCGGCTGCGCTGGACGTTCGTCGGGTTTGTCATTGGACCACTTTCGTTGCAATCGGTATCCAGCAAATTACAGCCACCAGCCCCGCGGCGGCAGCCCAGATGGCTGCGTAGGGTGCCAGCAGCAGGCCGATGCCCAGGGCGCCCAGCACGCCCAGCGGCAGGGCCACGGCTCCCACCAGTGCGTTTTCGAAGAACCGCACCTGGCGGAGCATGTCGGGGTTCCAGCCCATGGCCTGGAGGATGCCCAGGTACTGCCGCTTGGCGTTGAGTTCGAAGCGGCCGGTCACCAGCGTGAGCACCAGTCCCACGGTCACCCCGGCAAGCGCCAGCAGGATGCTGGGCAGCGTTACGCTGGCCGCGGCCAGGCCGCTCAGGGCACTGGCGCCGGCTGCCCGCGGGATGTCGATGAGGAGGGCGATCAGCCCGCCCACGGCGGCACCGAAGACGCCGACGGCGACGGCCAGCGACAGCGTGTTGAACTTGTTGGTGCTCAGCTGGCGGTTGGCGAAGGTGAGCGGGGAATCGACCTGGATGAGCCGTTCGTCATGCTGCGGTTCCTGGTCGATCTCGTCGCGGTGGCGCAGCTGACGGGCGGCGAACAGGGCCGCGCCGCAGTACAGGACCAGGACCGCAACGCACACCAGGGCCGTGGCAATGCTCCAGCTCAGCAGGCTCAGCACCAGGCCTGCGGCAGCGAGCAGCACCGCACCGACGCCGAATTCCTCAAGCACCCAGCTGCGGATCCGCCGCTGGGTCCAGCCCATGGCGCGAAGGGTGCCTGCCTCCCTGCGGCGCTTGCGGATATAGCTCACCGTCGAGGCACCCGTCAGGAGGGCCGCTCCGCACAGCGTCAGGAAGAGCAGGGTGATGTTGGTTCCGGACAGCGCTCCGGTGACTGCTTCCGCGGCGTTTTGGCGCACCCAGGACTGCTGGACGGTGCCCAGCGGCGATTCCTTGCCGGCGTCGTCCTTGGAGTAGCCGGGCACGAAAATACTGGTGTCCTCGCGGGCTGAGCCGGCCACCACGGTGGCGTCCAGGCCCATGTCCCGGATCTCTGCGGCGAGCTTCTCCACCTCGGGCTGGGCGTCCTTCCAGCTGCCGGGCGCCTTGGCGCGGACACGGATGGCGTCGATGACCGCAGCGTTCTGCTTGTAGCCGCGGGCGGCGGCGAGTCCGTAGTAGTCGGTGATGGCACCGGCGGACTGGCTGGCCAGTCCCGTGGCGCTGAGCGACGGCTTAAGCTGTGCGGACGGAACGTCCTTGCCGGACGCGTCCTTGACCAGGGTGAAGGGCGTGGGATCGTAGCCACCCAGCGGGAGCTTGTTGACGTCGCCCGAGGCTGCCGCGACGGCAGCGGGGTCGAAGGTGCCGTAGACCATGGGCAGCGGCTGCGCGGCCTGCTGCTGGCCGGTGGAAAGGTTGTCCCGGTAGGACCGCTCGTCCACGGGATCGCGCTGGGTCTGGTCGACGGGAGCACCGTTGGCGGCCTTGTCCGGCAGGCGGTTGACGGTGACCCAGTCGCCGGGCACCGCGGTCTTGTCCACGGCGCCGTTGGCGGCGGTTCCGCCATCCGTGTACTTGGGGGCGCCGGCAAAGTCAGTGCTCCATTTGGCGGGCGTGTAAAGGCCCGGGTTGAAGTTTCCGTTGCTGCCCAGCAGGGACGAGTGGTCCGTTGAACCGGGCCACGACAATACGAAGGGATCCTTGGAAACGAAAGGCAGGTAATCCTTGCCCAGCGACTTGGAGACGGTGCCGACGTCCTTGACCACCTTGCCGGCGTCGTCAATTTCCTCGATCTTGACGTTGTACTTCAGGTCCAGCGAGGTGCCGGAGCGCACGATCAGCGGAACGGCCTGCGAGCCGCTGGTCAGCTGGCCGCTGCTCTTGGCCTGCTGGTACTGGGTCATCAGGGGCGCCCAGTACTTGAGCTTGACGCCCAGGAAGTCGGGTCCTTCCTTCAGCTGGTCCATGCTGATGCCGCTGCTGAACAGCCCCTGCAGGTAGCGGCCCACGGCGCCGGCGTCGCGCGCGTCGGCGGGCGGTGCCTTCTCCAGCGGAGCCAGGAAGTCACCCGCCGAGCCCAACAGGGCACGTTCTGCCGCGGGGTCTACGGCCACGACCGACTCCGTGACCTCAGGTGCGAGCGGCAGTGCGACGGAAAGGTTGAAGAGGTTGTGCTCGGAGCCGCCGGCGGGGGCGGGGAACTGGATGCCGGTCTCCCCCGCAGGCGGGGCGATGCGGATGCTGGTGCCACCCTGCGTCTTTTCCTCCACGAGCCGGGCTTTACCGAGGGTGCCCTCAGCGGTGGTCTTGAACAGGGTCTGCTCCGACTTCCCGTCCGAGCTGACGGCACTGGCAGTGAGCCGGTACTTCTTGGCGGTGTCCGTCAGCACGGATTCGGGCGCGGGCCACTTGTCCGGCGCCGTGGCACCGGCGGCCTGGTCCGCCGTGGAGGCGCCGGCCAGCCCTGCGTTGTAGCCGAGGTAGTCCATGGCGTCCAGCCGGGGTGTTTCCAGGTTCTGGGTGACGCGGGAGACCAGGCTGATAGGGGCGGCGACGGAGGTCCCTGAAAGCTTCCGGATGGAGTCCAGCTGGTCGAAGCCGATGCCGCCGGCCCCGTTGGCGATCTCCGGCTGCAGGAGCGCCCCGGAGGGCGCCTTGGCCTGGACCAGGATGTCGTAGAGCCCCCTCGAATTCTCATCAACCGTCCGGTTGAGCGCAGCCTGCGACTGGCTTTGGACGAGGACCGACAAGCACATGGCTGCGATCAAGATGGCCGCGGTCAACAGCAGCACCCTGCTTCTGATGAACCTCTGGACGGCGTTCATGGAACTCCCTGAAACCTGGATTGCGTGCGCGCACCTCCATCCGCCCGGGCAGACGTGGAGCATGGCGGACGGATGTGCAAAGGGTATTGGCCGGCCTGCCGGCTACGGTCCTGAATCAGGACCAAGCCATTGTAAGCAGACCGGCCAATCATACGTGGCTCCGCCCGGAGATGCCCCGGCGAAGGTGCGGTTTCGGCGTTTCGGCCGGTGTGTCGCGTTAGTCTTCCAGGTCCACTTCGCGGACCATTTCGGCGCCGATGCCGGCCTTGATGGCATCCAGCACCTGCTGCGGAACGGAGCTGTCGATGGTCAGCAGGGCGAGCACCTGGCCGCCTTCGTTGGAGCGGGCAACCTGCATTCCGGCAATGTTGATGTTGTTCATGCCGAGGATGTGTCCGATGGTTCCGATGACGCCGGGCCGGTCCGTGTAGGCAACCACCACGAGGTGCTCGCTGATGGGAATTTCAACTTCGAACCCGTTGATGCCCACGAGCTTTTCGATCTGCTTGGGGCCGGTCAGGGTGCCGGACACCGAGATCTGGCTGCCGTCGCTGAGGGCGCCGCGCAGGGTCAGGACGTTGCGGTAGGACTCAGTCTCAGGGGTGGTGATGAGGCGGACGTTGATCCCGCGCTGCTCGGCAATGACCGGGGCGTTGACGTAGGAGACCTGCTCGGTGACGACGTCGGCGAAAATTCCCTTGAGAGCTGCAAGTTCGAGCACCTTGACGTCGAGGGAGGAGATTTCGCCGGCCACTTCCACATCGAACTGGGTCAGGGATGCGTGGGTCAGCGCGGTGAAGATGCGGCCCAGCTTTTCGATCAGCGGGATGCCCGGCCGGACGTCTGGGGCAATGACGCCGCCGGCAACGTTGACGGCGTCCGGCACCAGTTCGCCGGCGAGGGCCAGGCGGACCGACTTGGCAACGGAAACACCGGCCTTCTCCTGGGCTTCATCCGTGGAGGCACCCAGGTGCGGGGTGACCACCACGTTGTCGAGCTTGAAGAACGGCAGGTCGGTGCTGGGTTCCTTGGCGAAGACGTCCACGCCGGCGCCGGCGATTTCGCCGTCCTGCAGGGCCGTGAAGAGCGCTTCTTCGTCAACGAGGCCGCCGCGGGCCACGTTGACCACGTAGGCGGTGTTCTTCATCTTCCGGAAGGCGTCCGCGCCAAGCATGCCCACGGTCTCGGGGGTCTTGGGCATGTGGATGGTGATGAAGTCGGACTGGGCCAGGAGCTCGTCCAGGGTGACCAGCTGCACGCCCAGCTGGGCGGCGCGGGCGGAGGTGATGTAGGGATCGTAGGCCAGGATCTTGGTGTCGAAGCCCTTGAGGCGGGCGGCAACCAGGGCGCCGATGCGGCCCAGGCCGATGATGCCGATCTTCTTTTCGAACAGTTCGATGCCGGTGTACTTGGAGCGCTTCCATTCGCCGTCCTTGAGGGCGGCGCTGGCCTGCGGGATGTGGCGGGCCAGGCTGAGGATGTGGCCCACGGTGAGTTCCGCGGCGGACACGATGTTGGACGTGGGGGCGTTGACCACCATCACGCCGGCCTGGGTGGCGGCCTTGATGTCAACGTTGTCCAGGCCAACGCCGGCGCGGGCTATGACCTTCAGGTTCTTGGCCGCGGCGATCGCTTCGGCGTCCACCTGGGTGGCGGAGCGGACCAGGATGGCATCCACGTCGCTGATCGTCGAGAGCAGCTGGGAACGGTCGGCGCCGTCGGTCTGGCGGATTTCGAAGTCCGGGCCAAGGGCCTCGACGGTGGCGGGGGAAAGTTCTTCGGCGAGCAGTACTACGGGTTTTGACACGGCTGATCCTCTGCGTTGCAGTCCTGGGGATGAAACAAGTCTAGGCCGACGGAAAGGCCGGGCTCACATTGTTAAGTGTGAACCCGGCCTCACCGTTGGGTCTGAATGGTGGCGAAGGCAGCCTTAGCGGGCTGCGGAGCCTTCCACGTAGTCCACGTCCTGCTGCTGCCAGGAGAACAGGGCGCGCAGCTCGCGGCCAACAGCCTCGATGGGGTGCTGCTCTGCCTTGGCGCGCAGTTCCTTGAACTCCACGCCGCCGTTGTCCTGGTCCTCGATGAAGCGCTTGGCGAATGCACCGGACTGGATGTCGGCCAGGACGGCCTTCATGTTTTCCTTCACCTCGGGGGTGATGACGCGCGGACCGGAGACGTAGTCGCCGTACTCGGCGGTGTCGGAAACGCTCCAGCGCTGCTTGGCGATGCCGCCCTCCCACATGAGGTCGACGATGAGCTTGAGCTCGTGCAGCACCTCGAAGTAGGCGATCTGCGGCTGGTAGCCGGCCTCGGTCAGGGTCTCGAAGCCGTACTGGATCAGCTGGGAGACGCCGCCGCAAAGGACTGCCTGCTCGCCGAAGAGGTCCGTTTCGGTCTCTTCGGTGAAGGTGGTCTTGATGACGCCGGCGCGGGTGCCGCCGATGGCCTTGGCGTAGGACTTGGCCAGCTCCCACGCGTTGCCGGACGCGTCCTGCTCGACTGCAATGATGTCCGGGATGCCGCGGCCGGCTTCGAACTCGCGGCGAACGGTGTGGCCCGGCGCCTTCGGGGCCACCAGGATGACGTCAACGCCCTCCGGTGCCTGGATGTAGCCGAAGCGGATGTTGAAGCCGTGCGCGAAGGCAAGGGCCTTGCCCGGGGTCAGCTTGTCCTTGATGGAGTCGTTGTAGATCGCGCGCTGGTGCTGGTCCGGTGCCAGGATCATGATGACGTCGGCCCATTCGGCGGCGTCGGCAACGTTCTTGACCGTGAAGCCTGCATCCTCTGCCTTGGCGGCCGACTTGGAGCCGTCCTTCAGGGCGATGACGACCTCGACGCCGGAATCGCGCAGGTTGAGTGCGTGGGCGTGGCCCTGGGACCCGTAGCCAACGATGGCAACCTTGCGGCCCTGGATGATCGACAGGTCGGCGTCGTCGTCGTAGAACATTTCAGTCACTTGCGTAACTCCTCTTGAGTGTTGTGTAGGTAGTGGTCTTGCGGTGCTGCGGTTACGGGCGCGGTCCCGCCATGGCTGGACGCCTAGGCGGAGCGGAGCGCCCGGTCACTCATGGAGCGGGATCCCCGTCCAACGGCCAGGGTGCCGGACTGCACAATTTCGCGGATGCCGAAGGGCTCCAGCACTGAGAGCAGTGCCGTGAGCTTTTCGGGGTGGCCGGTGGCCTCAATGACGACGGAGTCGGTGGACACGTCAACCACTGAGGCACGGAACAGGTCTGCGGCCTGGGTTACCTGCAGGCGTGTTGCGGCATCCGCACGTACCTTGACCAGGATGTGGTCGCGCTGTACGGAAGATTCTGGGGTGAGCTCAACGATCTTGATCACGTTGATCAGCTTGTTGAGCTGCTTGGTGACCTGCTCGATGAGGTCGCCGTCGGCGTCGACCACCACCGTCATGCGGGACACGCCCGGCACTTCGGTGGGGCCAACGGCCAGGGAGTTGATGTTGAAGGCGCGGCGGGCGAAGAGGCTGGCCACGCGGGTCAGGACGCCGGGCTTGTCCTCTACCAGGACAGAGAGTGTGTGGCGGCTCATGCTCAGTCTTCCTCTTCCCATTCCGGGGTCATGTTGCGGGCAACCTGGATCTGGTCGTTGCTCACGCCGGCGGGCACCATCGGCCACACCATGGAGTTGGGGCTCACCACGAAGTCGATGACCACGGGGCGGTCGTTGATCTCGAGGGCCTTCTGGATGGTGGCGTCGATGTCCTCCTCGCGTTCTACGCGGAAGGACGCGCAGCCGTAGGCCTCCCCCAGCTTAACGAAGTCCGGGATGCGGACGGTGTCATGGCCGGTGTTGAGGTCGGTGTTGGAGTAGCGGCCCTCGTAGAAGAGGGTCTGCCACTGCCGCACCATGCCCAGGGAGGAGTTGTTGATGACAGCAACCTTGATGGGGATGTTGTTGATGGCGCAGGTGGCCAGTTCCTGGTTGGTCATCTGGAAGCAGCCGTCACCGTCGATGGCCCAGACAACACGGTCCGGCTCCCCTACCTTGGCACCCATGGCGGCCGGGACGGCATAGCCCATGGTGCCGGCGCCGCCGGAGTTCAGCCACGCGTGGGGGCGCTCGTACTTGATGAACTGGGCGGCCCACATCTGGTGCTGGCCGACGCCGGCCACGTACACGCCTTCGGGTCCGGTCAGTTCACCAATCCGCTTGATGACCTTCTGGGGGGCGATCAGGCCATCGTCCGGCTCCGTCCAGCCCAGCGGGTAGGTTTCCTTGAGGTTGTTCAGGAACGCCCACCAGGTGGTCAGGTCCGGGGCTCCGGTGGCCTCGAACTGGCTGCGCACGGCCTCGGTCAACTCAGGGATGATCTCCTTGACGGACCCGACGATGGGTACGTCGGCGGTGCGGTTCTTGGAAATTTCGGCGGGATCGATATCGGCGTGGATCACCTTGGCGTTTGGCGCGAAGGTCTTCAGCACACCGGTGACGCGGTCGTCGAAACGGGCGCCGAGAGTGATCAGCAGATCAGACTGCTGCAGGGCCGTGACGGCGGAAACGCTGCCGTGCATGCCGGGCATGCCCACGTGCTGCGGATGCGAGTCGGGGAACGCGCCCTTGGCCATCAGGGTGGTCACCACAGGGGCTCCGGTTGCCTCGGCGAGGGCAAACAGTTCGGCCGAGGCGTGGGCCTTGACCACACCGCCGCCCACGTACAGCACGGGTTTGGTGGAGGCGGCAATGAGCTTGGCGGCCTCCCGCACCTGCTTGTTGTGTCCGCGCGTGACCGGCCGGTAGCCGGGCAGGTCGATCTTCGGCGGCCAGGAGAAGGTCATCTGTCCCACCTGGGCGTCCTTGGCCACGTCCACCAGCACGGGACCGGGGCGCCCCGTGGAAGCCAGGTGGAAGGCCTCGGCCATGACGTGCGGGATGTCGTTGGGGTCGGTCACCAGGAAGGAATGCTTGGTGATGGGCATCGTGATGCCCACGATGTCGGCTTCCTGGAAGGCGTCGGTGCCGATCACGCCGCTGGATACCTGGCCGGTGATGGCCACCAGGGGCACGGAGTCCATGTGGGCATCCATGATGGCGGTAACGAGGTTGGTGGCGCCGGGGCCCGAGGTGGCGATGCAGACGCCCACCCGGCCGGTGACCATGGCGTAGCCTTGCGCGGCGTGGCCGGCTCCCTGTTCGTGACGGACCAGCACGTGGTTCATGGTGGAGGCCATCAAGGGGTCGTAGGTGGGCAGGATCGCGCCACCAGGCAAACCGAAAATATCGTCGACGCCGAGTTCTTCGAGCGAGCGGACGATTGCTTGCGAGCCGGTCATCACCGTCGGGGGTACGACGTTGTTCGGCCCAAGGACAGGAGAGACGGCGGCAAGGTCGGCGACGACGGCGGCATGGTCAGCCGTCCGGTCGGCGCGTTCCGGAGCCTTGGCGGCTCCAGCGGACTTGGTGGCCATCAGCGAGGGGCTGATGGGCGATCCTTTGCTCATCGGACTCTTCCTTGTGGATCTTCTCTGGTTTTGGAACTGGTTTGGAACGGTGGGAATAAAAAAACCCCTCGGCCTGGCGGCTGGTGAGGGGTTTGCGCGTGACGGTTCGTTACCAGGGGGGCTAATGTGCCACGCGCTTGGTAAGGACGACGACTACGGTGCCGGCGGTAACGAAGGTCATGCGTTCAGTTTTCCCTCTTGGCAAGATGGGTGTCAACGAGCAACAACCCTATCTCACCATGTGGACCCCATTGTCCACCAACTGATCCCATCAGCATGGGATCTTTTCCTCAGCGGCCCACCCTGGCCCGGAAGGGCTTAATAAGGCTGACGCCGAGAGGCCCCTTTCGTGCGGCGCTCAGCGCCGCACGAAAGGGGAAGGCGTCAGCCGGTGTAAGCGCCGGTTGACGCGCTGTGGACCAGCTTGGCGTACTTCGCCAGGACACCCTTGGTGTATCTCGCAGGCAGCGGCTCCCAGCCCACCTTCCGGGACTCGAGTTCCGCTTCGTCCACCAGCAGATCGAAGGTGCGCGCGGCGATGTCCACACGGATGCGGTCGCCGTCCTTGACGAAGGCGATGGGGCCGCCGTCGACCGCTTCCGGCGCGACGTGGCCGATGCAAAGGCCGGTTGTCCCGCCGGAGAACCGGCCGTCGGTGAGGAGCAGGACGTCCTTGCCCAGCCCGGCACCCTTGATGGCACCGGTGATGGCCAGCATTTCCCGCATGCCCGGCCCGCCTTTGGGGCCTTCGTAGCGGATGACGACGACGTCTCCCGCCTTGATCCGGCCATTGTCCAGCGCGTCGAGGGCGCCCTGTTCACGCTCAAAGACGCGGGCGGTGCCTTCGAAGACGTCGGCGTCGAATCCGGCGCTCTTGACCACAGCCCCCTCGGGAGCCATGGAGCCGTGCAGGATGGTGATGCCGCCGGTCTTGTGGATCGGATTGTCCAGGGCGCGCAGGATCTTGCCGTCAACATCCGGCGGATTGATCGCCTCGAGGTTTTCCGCGACTGTCCTGCCCGTCACGGTGAGGCAGTCGCCGTGCAGCAGGCCGGCGTCGAGCAGTGCCTTCATGATCACCGGCACGCCGCCGATCCGGTCGACGTCGGTCATCACGTAGCGGCCAAAGGGCTTCAGGTCCCCCAGGTGCGGGATTTTGTCGCCGATGCGGTTGAAGTCGTCAAGGGTGAGCTCCACCTCGGCTTCGCGTGCGATGGCCAGCAGGTGCAGGACCGCGTTGGTGGAACCACCGAAGGCCATGGTGACGGCAATGGCGTTCTCAAAGGCCTTCTTGGTCATGATGTCCCGGGCAGTGATGCCCAGGCGCAGGAGATTGACCACGGCTTCGCCGGACTTCCGTGCGAACTCATCACGACGGCGGTCTGCCGAGGGCGGGGCGGCGGAGCCGGGGAGGGACATGCCCAGGGCCTCGCCGATGCAGGCCATCGTGTTGGCCGTGTACATGCCGCCGCAGGCGCCTTCACCCGGGCAGATCGCTTTTTCGATTCGGGTCAGGTCCTCCATGCTCATCCTGCCCGCGGCGCAGGCGCCCACGGCCTCGAAGGCATCGATCAGGGTGACTTCCTTCTCCGAGCCGTCCTCGAGCTTGACCCAGCCGGGCATGATGGAGCCGGCATAGAGGAAGACGCTGGCAAGGTCCAGGCGCGCGGCGGCCATGAGCATGCCGGGCAGGGACTTGTCACAGCCGGCCAGCAGGACGGATCCATCGATGCGCTCGGCCTGCATGACCGTTTCGACCGAGTCGGCGATGACCTCGCGGGAAACCAGGGAGAAGTGCATGCCTTCGTGGCCCATGGAGATGCCGTCGGACACGGAGATGGTGCCGAACTGCATGGGGAAGCCGCCGCCTGCGTGGACGCCTTCCTTTGCGCCCTGTGCAAGGCGGTTCAGTGACAGGTTGCAGGGAGTGATTTCGTTCCAGGAGCTCGCAACACCCACCTGGGGCTTGGCGAAGTCGTCATCGCCCATGCCGACCGCGCGGAACATGCCGCGGGCAGGTGCGGCGTGGATCCCGTCGGTGACAACGCGGCTGCGCGGCTTGATGTCAGGTTTGTTCCCACTGGCGGCGGTCCGGCTCTCACTCATAGGGGAAAGTCTAGGGCTCCCAGTGTGGCGGACACGACAGCCCTGCACGCATTAAGTCCAACTGCCGCATATGACCGGCCCTAGGGTCGAGCCGCGCACGGAGTTTGGGACGCCTGAAGTCCTTCAATTACCCCCTGTCCTCCGGAAACCACGCCTGGAGGCACCTTCTGCACGGCCCGACTGTCTCTCTGGACAGCGGTGGTGGCCCGACGTAGCGTCAGGGACAGGACACCCATCCACCGTTACCGAAGGGCTTGCCATGGACATTCTTTTTTGGATCATCCTCATTGTTGTCGTCGCCGTAATCATCTGGTGGTTGCTGAACCGCAGCAAGGCAGCCAACGCGCCCGGCCCGTCTGACGCAGCACGGACTCATACAGCACGTCCAGAGCCGGCCCGCCCCGGCGGAGCGTTGGGCGGCGGCAGCGCCGCGGCGTCCGCGGAGGCTGTGGGCACCACCGGCATCCCGACGGCGGCGGGATTCGGCAAGTCAGCCGAACCTTCGGCGCCGGCCACGGCCGACGAGCCTGCGGAATCCTCCGCCACTTCGGACGGCGGGGCGCGTGCAGCTTCCGCAGCCGGAGCGGCCGTGCAGGGAGCTTCCGACGCCGGCATGGATCATGGGGAACGAGGCCACCAGGACCAGGCCGGCGGGGCCGACCAGGCAGCGGACCAGGCGGAGTGGGAAACCCAGTGGTCGGAGGCAGGAGCCGGGCCGCGGTCAGGTTCCTCCGCCACAGCCGGCGCGGCAACGCCATCGGAGGCTCCGGAAGCGGCAACTCTGCCGCCGGCCTCCCAGCACGCAGTGGCCGCCGGAGGAACACCGACAGCCCGACCTGTCCACCACGACGAATACACGGCACCGCACGCTCCTACGCTTCCCGGCGCCGAAACCGCCGCCGTCGAAAGCGTGGACGACGCCCGGACTGCCGGTGCTGGACAATCCGCCGGAGAGCCAGCCCGGTCGACGGCGGACAGCCATGAGGCAGCGGTCCAGCAGGAGACGGCGGCACCGACAGAGGCCCGGAGTGACGCGGGAACGGCCGAAACGCTGGAGCGGGCGCAGTCCTCCGCGCTGGTCGAGAACGGGGCGGACCACCGCCGGCCCTCCGGGCAGGAGCAGGGCATCGGGCACGGGCTCGGTACGGCAGAGGGAACGGCCGTCACCGAGCCCGGCGGCCACCTGGCGGCCGACGAGCCGTACGGGGCAGGGTCAGCCGCCCCTGGCCCCGACGGGAGCGGACCGGCTGACTACACCGTCAAGGGCGACGCAGCCGCGATGGTGTACTACGAGGAAGGACACCCGGATTACGAGCAGACCCGCGCGGAAGTCTGGTTTGAATCCACTGCGCACGCCGAGGCCGCCGGCTTCCGCGCGCCGCGCCGCAAGAGGCTCTAGCAGCAGGAAGAAGGCCCGCTGGCGCCGCCTCGCTGGGCGCCGCCGTGGCGAGCGCTATGGGCAGTGCCCTTTTCCTGGAAATGGCATGGGCAACCTGTGGCCCATTTCACAGCCATGGATGGGTGGGGACGGTACGCAAATTCGTGCTCCGATGGGACGGCCATGGCTCCTGACGAACAGCGAAAACCTTGATTTTTCGCGGTTTTTGGGCCCTTCTCCTTGAGTCCGGGCCTGCCGGCTCCGCCGATTTCACTTGCACCAAAAGTTCGTGTAGAGTTTCATGTCGTTGCGGAGATCAACGGGAAAGAAAAAGCCCGGAGATGGAAGCAAAGAAGATGCACCTCTAGCTCAATTGGCAGAGCAATTGACTCTTAATCAATGGGTTCCGGGTTCAAGTCCCGGGGGGTGCACCACTGGGAAAACAGCCTCCGGCTTGTGAAAACAAGTCGGGGGCTGTTTTGTTTCCCCCTGCGCCTCCTCGAGTGCTCCCCGTCTTCGCGGCCCCGGAACCGCCCCCCGTCATCGATTGCTGCGTAGATGCCGTTTAGACGCCCCTAAACGGCATCTACGGAGCAATCGATGGTGTACGGGCAGGTGAACGACGGCGGACGGTGCGGCGGGCACAAAAAAGCGCGGACCCGGTTGGACCGGGCCCGCGCTTTCACTTAGTTGGTGTATTGCACTGCCAGCTACTTGGCTGCGTTGTCCAGCAGCGCTCCGGCGTTACTTGGCGTGGTGGAGAACTGGCTGGCAAGTTCGCGCACGACGGCCTTGAGTTCCTGGCGCAGCAGTTCAGGGTCGATTGACGCCGAGGCCAGCACCGACCGCTCCATCTCCACGGCCTGAGCGACCGCCTCCTTGCCCTGCTCGGTGAGCGAGACTACGTGGCTCCTCCGGTCCGACGTGCTGCGCACCCGGGCGATGTGGCCGTGGGCTTCAAGCCGGCTGAGCGTCTTGCCCATGGTCTGGGCCTGGACGCGCACGTACTGGGCGAGCTGGGCCTGCGTCATGGGTCCCTGCGCCGCAAGGACTTCGATGGCGATGACACCGGCGTGGGTGAGTCCAATGGCGCCGAGTTTCTCGTTCCATGAGTGTTCAACCAGGCGCGCAGCAGTGGACAGGAGGCGCCCTGTGGGCCAGTGATCCATATCAGGCATAGCAGCAAGTATAGCCAAACGCCGATTAGCACTCGGTCCACCCGCTTACTAGGCTGTTGTGTCCCGCCCGCAACAAGGAGAAAAACAATGGCTGAAAGACTCGTTACCGGCGACAAAGCACCCGCTTTCACACTGCAGGATTCCACCGGCAAGGACGTCACCCTGGCCCCCCGGCCCGGGCGCTCCACCATCGTTTACTTCTACCCCGCCGCCGCCACTCCCGGCTGCACCAAAGAAGCGTGCGACTTCCGGGACAGCCTTGCCTCCCTGCAGGCCTCCGGCTACGACGTCCTTGGCATCTCCCCCGACCCCGTGGGGAAGCTCGCGAAATTCGCCGAAAAGGAATCCCTGACGTTCCCGCTGCTCTCCGATGCCGACCACGCGGTGGCCGAGGCCTACGGCGCATGGGGGGAAAAGAAGAACTACGGCAAGACCTACGAGGGCCTGATCAGGTCCACCATCGTGGTGGACCCCGACGGCAACGTGGCGGTGGCCCAGTACAACGTCCGCGCCACCGGCCACGTGGCCAAGTTGCGGCGGGACCTCAACCTGGACGCCTGACCCGTCGAGCGGCTGCCCCGGCCACCGTCAGGGCGACGCTACAATGGAACCTGGCATCCGGCGTCGTCCTTCCGGCGATCCCCGGCGCCTTGCGCGAGTGGTGAAATTGGCAGACACGCAGGATTTAGGTTCCTGTGCCTTCGGGCGTGGGGGTTCAAGTCCCCCCTTGCGCACCTGGCGAATCCCCCGGCTCCGGCCGGGGGATTCCTGCTTTAAGCAAAGCCGTCCCGGCGCGGTTCATGCCCCGAATCGAAAAACTCCAAAGATCGACCCATCCGCAGCCGGCTACCGGGCGAATAGCCATTGAGACACCAGCCAAGGGTTGGTGCTTACCGAAAAGGCAGACTGCACGCCGCGCACACCATCCGGGCGGCAGGCAAACGATCCAAGGAGAACTGAAAATGCAGACCATTAAGCGCACCACTTTCACCGTCGCAGGCGTTGCAGCGGCCGCTCTGCTCAGCCTCACCGCCTGCGGTGGTTCGGGCAGCACCGCAGGATCGTCGGCGTCGTCGGCGCCCATGTCATCGGCCCCCAGCACCAGCATGGCGTCCCCGTCCGCAAGTGCTTCGGCCAGCTCGTCGGCAGGCATGATGGATCCGGCTGCAAACCTGGTAGGCCCGGGCTGCGCCGCCTATGCCAAGCAGGTTCCCACCGGCGCCGGTTCGGTGCAGGGCATGGCGCTTGACCCGGTAGCCGTGGCAGCCTCCAACAACCCGAACCTGACCACCCTGACCGCTGCCGTTTCCGGCAAGCTCAACCCCAAGGTCAACCTGGTGGACACCCTCAACGGTGGCGAGTTCACGGTCTTCGCACCGGTGGATGACGCTTTCAAGAAGATTGATCCCGCCACCATCGATACCCTCAAGACCGACGATGCCCTCCTGAGCAAGATCCTGACCTACCACGTAGTGCCCGGCCAGATCACTCCGGACAAGATCGCCGGAACGCACGCAACGGTTGAAGGCGGTTCCGTGACCGTGACCGGCAGCGGCAACAACCTCAAGGTGGACAACGCGAACGTCATCTGCGGCGGCGTCAAGACCAAGAACGCAACCGTGTACCTGGTCGACTCGGTCCTCATGCCCAAGTAAGCCCTTTCAAGGCCCCCCCAAGCAGAGCCGGGTCCGCTGGCAACCAGCGGACCCGGCTTTCGGCGCGCCAGTCGCCGCCCAGGGGCCAGCTCCATTTCCCGTCCTCTAGACTGGTCCCGGCCCGCAAGAGGCGGAGCCGGCAGCATCCAGAGGTGATAATCGAGTGCCCAGCAGTACATCGCGGCGGACGGTCATAAAAGCCGGCGCCGTCCTCATGGCGCTGGGCATGACATCGTGCACAGGGGTCCCGTCCCCCTCCCCCACACCCGGAACACCCAGTTCCCCACCCGCTGAACCCGACGCCACCTTCAATTTCGGTACCGCCGCCCAGCCCCTTGGACTGGACCCCGCGCTGTCCAATGACGTGGAATCCCAGCGCATCACGCGGCAAATCCTCGAAGGCCTGGTGGGCGTGGACCAGACCACCGGCAAACCCACTCCTCTCCTGGCCACCGAATGGAAAGACTCCAACGAGGGCAGGACCTATACGTTCAAGCTCCGCACGGGCGTCACCTTCCAGGACGGCACCCCGTTCAACGCCGATGCCGTCTGCACCAACTTCAACCGTTGGTTCGCTTTCTCCCCCGAGCTCCGCAAGCAGGCACCGGGCAGCTCCTTCAAAGGGGTTTTCAAGGCGCACTCGGACGAGCCGGGCCTGTCCATTTTCAAAAGCTGCACCGCCGTGGCCCCCGACACCGTGCAGATCGACCTCACCCAGCGCTTCACCGCGTTCCTCCAGGCCCTGACCCTGCCCGCCTTCGCAATCGCGTCCCCCGCCGCCCTGGCCGCCGGAAAGGCAGACGTCCTGGACCAGACCAAGGGCGGCCAGGCCATGTCCTTGTTCGCCACACACCCTGTAGGGACCGGCCCCTTCACCCTGGCGGCTTGGGGCAGCGACAGCGTCACCTTGTCCAGCAACAAGACCTACTGGGGTGACCGCGGCCAGATCGCCACCATCAATTTCCTTGCCTACAACCAGCCCCAGACACGGCTGCAGGCGCTGCTGGACGGCAAGATCGACGGATATGACGCCGTGACCGTGGGGAATTTCGACCAACTGGTAAAGCGCGGCAAGCAGATTGTGCAGCGCGACCCGTTCTCAGTGATGTATCTCGGGATGAACCAGGACATCCCCATCCTCCAAAACCAGAAGATCCGGCAGGCGGTGGAGCTTGCGGTCGACAAGGAAACCCTGATCCGGAAATTCTTCATCGACAACACCGCCAAGGCCACGCAGTTTGTCCCGCCCAAGATCAGCGGCTTCAACAACGATGCCCCCGAACTGGGGCACGACCCGGCAAAGGCCAAGGAATACCTGAAGGACGGTGGCTACGCAGGCGAGGAACTGAAGTTCTACTACCCCCTGAACGTCACCCGGCCTTACCTGCCCACGCCGGAAAAGGTCTATGCCGAACTCAGCCGCCAGCTCGTCGCCGTCGGCTTCAACATCAAGCCGGTGCCGGTGGACTGGTCTGACGGCTACCTCCAGAAGGTCAAGACCCCCGGCGACCACGCCTTCCACATCCTTGGCTGGAACGGTTCCTATTCGGACGCGGACAACTTCGTGGGCCCGCTCTTCGGGGAGAAAAACGGCGAGTTCGGATACCAGGACCCGCAGGTATTTTCGAAGATCAACCGTGCCCGGAGCCTGCCCGATGGCAAGGAGCGGGATGACCTCTATCACACCATCAACGTGCAGATCGCCGCTACCGTACCGGCAGTTCCCATCGCATTTCCCATCTCGGCGCTTGCCCTGTCGGACAGGGTGCTGAGCTACCCGGCGTCACCGGTCTTAAATGAAGTTTTTACCAAGGTCCAGCTAAAGCCTTGACGGGCTGGCCCAATTTCAGTATGTGGGCTGCCCGGGGATATTCTGTGACAGCCAGAGCCGCTGCAATCGGAGACTGATCGTGACCTTCATTTCCAAGACCCCACACGCCGACGTTGTCCTGATAGGCGGCGGCATCATGAGCGCCACGCTGGGGGCATTCATCAAGCAGCTGGAGCCGGACTGGAGCATCTCCCTGTTCGAACGGCTGGACCAGCCCGGCCTCGAAAGCTCAGATCCCTGGAACAACGCGGGAACGGGCCACGCCGCGCTCTGCGAACTCAACTACTCTCCCGCAGCCAAAGACGGCTCGGTCAGCCCCGCCAAGGCACTGGTCATCAACGAGCAGTTCCAGCTTTCCCGGCAGTTCTGGTCCCACCTGGTGGACAACAACCTGATCGGCTCGCCCAAGGGCTTCATCAACACCGTTCCGCACATGAGCTTCGTGATCGGCGAGGACCACACCCGCTTCCTGAAGACCCGGTACGAGGCCCTGAAGCCGCACACCCTGTTCCGCAGCATGGAGTACTCCGAAGACCCCGCCCAGATCGCCAAGTGGGCGCCGCTGATCGTCAAGGGCCGTGATCCCAAACAGCGCATCGCCGCCACCCGTGCCGCCGAGGGCACCGACGTCGACTTCGGCGCACTCACCCGCGAGCTGACCACCTACATGGGGAACAACGGCGTCGAGATCAACTACGGCCACGACGTCACCGGCATCACCCGGGCCTCCGACGGCGGCTGGGACCTGACGCTGAAGCACCCCAGGTCCGGGGAACACGGCAAGATCCATGCCAAGTTTGTCTTTGTCGGTGCCGGCGGCGGTGCCCTGCACCTGCTGCAGGCTTCAGGAATCCCGGAAAGCAAGGGTTACGGCGGCTTCCCCGTTTCCGGCCAGTTCTTCCGCTGCACGGACGAGACCATCGCCGCCCAGCACAGCGCCAAGGTCTACGGGCAGGCGTCCGTGGGCGCTCCTCCCATGTCGGTCCCGCACCTGGACACCCGGTACGTCAACGGGAAGCGCTCGCTCCTGTTCGGCCCCTACGCGGGCTTCTCCACCAACTTCCTCAAGAACGGCTCCTACCTGGACCTGCCGCTGTCCATCCGCCCGGGCAACATCATCCCGATGCTGGCTGTGGCCAAGGACAACATGGACCTCACCGCCTACCTGGTCAAGGAAGTGGTCAAGAAGCACGACCAGAAGGTCGAGGCGTTGCGCGAGTACTACCCCGAGGCCAAGGGCGGGGACTGGGAACTCATCACCGCCGGCCAGCGTGTGCAGATCATCAAGAAAGACCCGCAAAAGGGCGGCATCCTTCAGTTCGGCACCGAAGTGATCGCCGGCCGTGACGGCTCCATCGGCGCGCTCCTGGGCGCCTCGCCCGGAGCCTCGACCGCTGTCCCCATCATGATCGAGCTGCTCCAGAAGACCTTCCCCAGGAACTTCAAGGGCTGGCAGTCAAAGCTCAAGGACATGATGCCCGGCTACGGGGTGAAGCTGGATGAGAATCCGGACCTCGCCGCGGAACTGGAACGGGCAACGGCCAAGTCCCTCCAGCTGGAGAGCGTTTCCGCCAGCCACTGACCCTGCCGGGGCCAGCGGCTGGCACCCCCCCAGGGCATGAACCAGTCACTAAGACCCCCAGGAGACCACCCATGTTCCGGCTGGCACACCTATCCCTGGCGAACCGGGCCCTGATCGCGCTGATCACCGTCTTCGCCTCGGTCTTCGGCGTGATCACCATGTCATCGCTGAAGCAGGAGCTCATTCCTTCCATTGAGTTCCCGCAGATCACGGTGCTCAGCTCCATGCCGGGTGCATCGCCCGAGGTGGTGGACAAGCAGGTCAGCGGTCCGCTCGAGAAGGCGTTGAACGGCGTGGAGGGGCTGGAATCCACCTCCTCCACGTCGCGCACCGGTGTTTCGCAGATCACCATGGTGTTCACCTATGGTTCCAACCTGGACCGGGCCCGGAACCAGATCGACCGGGCCATCTCCAACGCCAAGCGGACCCTCCCGAGCGACGTGCAGCCGCAGGCCATTGCGGGAAGCATCAGTGACTTCCCCATCGTCTTCCTGGCCGTATCCTCGGACAAGCCGCTGAGCGAACTGAACGCCGACCTCCAGCGCCTCACCGTGCCCAGGCTCCAGAAGATCGACGGTGTCCGCAGTGCCGATGTCACCGGCGGCGCTTCGCAGCACATCGAAATCCTGCCCAGGGCCGACGCCATGGCGGCCGCAGGCACCAGCCTCACAGCCATACGTGATGCCCTGTCCAACAACGGTGCGCTGGTTCCGGCCGGCACACTCCAGGACCAGGGAAAGACCCTCTCGCTGCAGATCGGCAGTCCGGTGGATTCCCTCGACGCCATCAAGGCCCTTCCCCTGGCCGGGGCGAAGAATGCCGCCACCATCGGGGCGGTTGCCGACGTCTCGCTCAAGGACGACGAACGCACCTCCATCACCCGCACCAACGGGGCGGAGACCTTGGCAGTTTCCGTCACCAAGAAACCCGAGGGCGACACCGTGGCGATCTCGCACGCCGTGCGGGACTCCCTGCAGGACCTCCAGGCAGAGCTGGGCTCGAACGCGAAGTTCACGCCGGTCTTCGACCAGGCGCCGTTTATCGAGAAGTCCATCAGGGACCTCACCACGGAAGGCCTCCTGGGGCTGGGGTTTGCAGTCGCGGTCATCCTGCTCTTCCTGATGTCCGCCCGTTCCACTCTGGTCACCGCCGTGTCCATCCCGCTGTCTCTGCTCATCACTTTCATCGGACTGTCGGGCACCGGCTACTCGCTGAACATCCTCACGCTCGGCGCGCTCACCATAGCGATCGGGCGCGTGGTGGACGACTCCATCGTGGTCATCGAAAACATCAAGCGGCACCTGAGCTACGGCGAGGAGAAGTCGACGGCGATCCTCACCGCGATCAGGGAAGTGGCCGGCGCCATCACGGCTTCCACCCTGACCACGGTGGCCGTGTTCCTGCCGATTGCCTTCGTCGGCGACCTGGCCGGAGAACTGTTCCGGCCGTTTGCCCTGACCGTCACCATGGCGCTGCTGGCATCGCTGCTGGTGTCCCTTACCATCGTCCCGGTGCTGGCCTACTGGTTCCTCAGAAACCCCAAGGGCGCCCCGGGAGGAGGTCCCGCCGAGGCCCGGCGGCTCGCCACCGAGGCCAAAGCGAAAGCACACGACGCCGAACAGCGCAGCCGCCTGCAGCGCGGCTACCTCCCCATCCTCCGGTCTACCCAGAAACACCCGGTCATCACCCTGGTGGCCGCCGTCCTGGTGCTCGGTGCCACCGGCGCCATGACACCGCTGCTGGCAACCAACCTGCTGGGCGATTCAGGACAGAACAGCCTGACCGTGCGCCAGGTCCTGCCCGCGGGGACCAGCCTGGCTGACACCAGCGCCGCTGCCATCCGCCTCGAGGAGGTCCTGCGCGGCATCGACGGCATCAAGGACGTCCAGGTGACGTCGGGCAATGCGCAGGCCGGCTTCGCCGCGCTGACCTCCACCGGATCCTCAAACTCCACCTTCACCGTTGTCACGGACGAAAAGGCCAACCAGGAACGGCTCCAGGACACTGTCCGGTCCGAGCTCGCCAAGGTCCCCGATTCCGGCAAAATCTCAGTGGGCACCCAGCAGGGCGGCTTCGGCACCTCCTCTACCGTGGATATCACGCTGAAGGCTGCCACCAGCGGCGACCTGCAGACTGCCAGCGACACCATGGTTGCCGCCATGACCGGCGTTCCCGGCACCAGCGAGGTGGCCAGCAACCTGGCCGCCAGCAACCCCGTGGTCCAGGTCAAGGTGGACCGGGCCAAGGCCACGGCTGCCGGACTGAACGAGGAGCAGGTGGCGGGTGTCCTGGCTTCCACCATCAGCCCCATCCCCGCCGGGACGGTCCGCATCGACACCAACGATTACCCCGTCAGGATTGGCCAGGGCACCAAGTTCACCAGCATCGACGCCGTCCGGAACATCCCGCTGCCCGCCGGCGGAAGGCCGGTGACGCTGGGAAGCATCGCCTCCGTGGAGCAGGTGGACGTCCCCGTCTCCATCACCGCCAGCAACGGTGAGCGCACCGCGAAGGTGTCCATCACGCCGTCGGGCTCCAACCTGGGCGCCGTCAACAGCGAGGTCCAAAAGCGCCTGGCTGATGTCCACCTCCCGGCCGGGGTCACCGCTGAAATCGGCGGCGCCACCACCCAGCAGGCAAATTCCTTCCGGCAGTTGGGCCTCGCCCTGCTGGCGGCCATCGCCATCGTCTACGTGATCATGGTGGCCACCTTCAAGTCCCTCATCCAGCCGCTGATCCTGCTGGTCTCTGTTCCATTCGCGGCCACCGGCGCCGTGGCCCTGCTCCTGGTCACCGGAGTTCCGTTAGGCCTGCCGTCCCTGATCGGCATGCTCATGCTGGTGGGCATCGTGGTGACCAACGCCATTGTGCTGATCGACCTGATCAACCAGTACCGGCAACCGCGTGACGGCCGCACGGGAATGAACGTCGCTGATGCCATCACCAACGGTGCCCGGCAGCGCCTCCGCCCCATCCTGATGACGGCACTCGCCACGGTCTTTGCCCTGACCCCCATGGCGCTGGGCCTCACGGGCGGCGGCGGCTTCATCTCGCAGCCGCTCGCCGTTGTCGTCATAGGCGGCCTGGTGTCTTCCACCGCGCTGACCCTGATCCTGGTGCCGGTGCTGTACCGGCTGGTGGAGGGCCGCCGCGAGAAGAAGGCGCTGCTGAAGGACCTGCAGATCCGGCCCGCAGCCGGCCCGGGGCCGGACGTCGATGCCGGGTTCAGGGACTGGACCACCGGCCAGGTCCCCAAGCTCAGCGGCCGGCGCGCCGCACCTGGCGGCGCAGAGTAACAACGTCCCTTCTTTTGATGCCCGTACCGTTCAGCAGTGCGGGCATCAGCTGTTCCAGGCGCACCTGCCTGCAGCCCCCCGCCGGGAATAATCCACGTGCGGGCGCGTTGGAGAAGGCAATAGATGCAAATGCATCTAAATTGGTTTACACTTAAACCAAGCCAGCAAGTCCAGCAACGGAAGGGCAACATCATGCAAATCGGTGTTTTCAGCGTCAGCGACATCACCACCGACCCCACGACGGGCCGCACCCCTACCGAGCACGAACGCATCAAGGCGTCCGTTGCCATCGCCAAAAAGGTCGAGGAAATCGGTATGGATGTCTATGCACTGGGCGAGCACCACAACCGCCCCTTCTTCTCCTCCTCCCCCACAACCACCCTGGCCTACATCGCAGCACAGACTGAACGGATCATCCTGTCCACGGCCACCACGCTGATCACCACCAATGACCCGGTGAAGATCGCCGAGGACTTCGCCATGCTCCAGCACCTGGCGGACGGACGCGTGGACCTGGTCCTGGGCCGCGGCAACACGGCACCGGTGTACCCCTGGTTCGGCAAGAACATCCAGGACGGCGTGGAGCTGGCCATCGAGAACTACAGCCTCCTGCGCAAGCTCTGGGACGAGGACACCGTGAACTGGTCCGGCAAGTTCCGCACGCCCCTCCAGAACTTCACGTCAACACCCAGGCCGCTGGACGGCGTGGCACCCTTCGTGTGGCACGGCTCCATCCGCACTCCTCAGATCGCCGAGGTGGCCGCCTATTTTGGTGACGGTTTCTTTGCCAACAACATCTTCTGGCCCAAGGAGCACTACCAGCAGCTGATCGGCCTCTACCGCGAACGCTACGAGCACTACGGCCACGGCAAGGCCGACCAGGCCATCGTTGGCCTTGGCGGCCAGTTCTTCATGCGGAAGAACTCGCAGGACGCGGTCAAGGAGTTCCGGCCCTATTTCGACAACGCACCCGTCTACGGCCACGGACCGTCCCTGGAGGATTTCACCTCGCAGACTCCGCTGACGGTGGGCAGTCCGCAGGAAGTCATCGAAAAGACGCTGACGTTCCGCGAGTACTTCGGTGACTACCAGCGCCAGCTGTTCCTGATCGACCACGCCGGCCTGCCGCTGAAGACGGTGCTGGAGCAGCTGGACCTGTTCGGTGAGGAAGTGCTGCCGGTGCTGCGCAGGGAGTACGCTGCCCTCAAGCCCGCGCACGTGCCGGAACCGCCCACCCACGAGGGCCGCGTGGCTGCCCTGCTGGCCTCGCAGGACGCCGATACAGCCACAACGGAGGCGTGATGGCTGCAGGAGGATCGGAATCGCCGGTGCGGCTGGCGGCTGAAACCTGGGAATCCCTGTTCCGGGCCCAGGTGGCCGTGATGCGGAAGCTTCAGTCCGGGCCGGCGTTCCGGAAACTGGCACTGAACGAATACGACGTCCTGTTCACGCTGTCCCGCTGCCCCTCCGGCTGGCTGCGGCTCAACGAGCTCAACGACAACGTCCTGTTGAGCCAGTCCAGCCTCAGCAGGCTGGTTGAGCGGCTCGAGAAGCGCGGGCTGGTGGCCCGGATGACGGCACCGGAGGACGGCCGCGGCGTGCTGCTCAAGCTCACGGACGAAGGGCGGGAGCTGCAGAAGGAGATCGGCCGCGAGCACGTCCGCGACATTTCGGCACTGGTGGGGCCCGCCCTGACTCCTGCCGAGCAGAAGGAACTGATGCGGCTCACCGACAAGCTGCGGAACTCGCTGGGCCCCCTGCCCCGGAAGCGCTAGCCCAGCTGGACGAGCCGGGAGGCATCCTCGGCAGGCAGCTCGCCGTTGACCACGGCATTGACCCGCAGCTGGTTCAGCACCAGGCTTCCGCCCACGGTGGAGAGGAAGGCCGTGTCCGAAGAGTCCCGGCCGGCAGTGATGCGCAGCATCGACTCCCGCGGGGCCAGGCCCGTGGGGTCGATGACGTGCCACGCGCCCTCCACGTAGGCCTCGGCCACCGCGTGGAAGTCCATGGGGCTCAGGCCGGGGGCGTAGACAGCGGCAAGGCGTGTGGGGATGTCCTTGGAGCGGAGCAGGGCGATGGCCAGGTGCGCGAAGTCGCGGCAGACGCCGCGCCTGCTGAGGAGGGTTTCCACCGCACCGTCCGTGCCCCGTGAGGAACCGCTGACGTACCGGAGTTCACCGTTCACCCAGTTGCGCACAGCGTGCACCAGGTCCGCGCCCTGGACCCCCTCGAATTCTGCGTAGGACGTGGGCAGCAGCCGGTCGGATTCGGCGTACCGGCTGGGCCGCACATAGCGGATCCGTTCGGCGAGGCTGGCGTCTTCGGGGACGCCGCGCCCGCACACCGTGGCGGAGTATTCCACGATGACGTCCGTCGGCTCTGCAAACTCCATGTAGTGGAACCGGCCGCCATGGTGGTCCGGGACCTCCGTCAGCGGAACGTGCGCCCCGGCGGCGGTAACGGACAGGGATTCGTCAAAGGATGAGTAGCCGCTGTTCCTGGCCACCGCGATGGCCATGGCCACCTTGGTGTTGGCGATGGTCCTGAAGGCCAGGCGTGCGGAAACAGAGCGTTCCATGTCTCTCCGGGGGTGTTGGGGGCGGAAGGCCGGCGGCGCGCCCCCGGCACGTGGTGGGTGCGGGGGCGGGACTAGTTTTTGACCTTCAGCGACATTAGCATTCGCTGCACGTTGGCGAAGTCAGCGCTTTCGTTCACGTACTGGGCGGCCTGGCCAAGGGTGTCAAAGGCCTTTGCCGGTGCCACCTTCTCATCTGGGGCGAAGGCCTTCAGGACCACCACATCTCCAAACGAGTAGTCGCCCTTGCCGGCCGGACCCCGCACCACGTTGCGCAGCCCGCATGCCTTCCCGTCCGTTCCGCCCACCAGGTTGGTGATGCCGTAGGAACCGAAGTAGCGGTAGCCCTGGATGACGCGGTAGACCATCCTCGGCGGAATGGTCCCGTCCCCGCCCTGCGCCGGAGTGTCGAACGGCACGCTGCTGATCACGGTGTACGGGCGCTGGTCCGCTTCAGGGCAGTCGGCGGACGACGGCGGGAGTCCCGTCCGCAGTGCGGCCATGAAGGTTCCGTCGGGCTTCTTGACCTCCACCTTCAGTCCGCCGGGCAGGACACCGTCCTCAGGGGCCACCGACTGGGCGATCCAGTCCGAGGGCAGGTCGAAGCTGACAGTTTTCGCGGGGTCGGTGAAGGTCTTCCAGGAGGCAGCCGTTGCCGCGCCCTGGGGTGCCGTGGATGTTGCGGACGCCGACGCCGGGATGCCGCCGGTTGCCGACGCCCCGTCCGTTGATGTCGACCCGGGCGATGCTGTTCCTGATGGTCCCTGCAGCGCAGTCCACCCCGGGCCGGCGGCCGGCGTTCCGGAGCATCCCGCGAGCAAAACCGCGGCGGCCACCAAGGATACGCCGGAAAGAAGGGTCGATGCCGCCTTGCCTGTCATGGGAGCCAGCCTAGCGGCGCCAGGTCCCCGGGACGGGCCGTCGGGGCGGGTGTTTCGCGCTCCCCCGGGACCGCCGCTGCGCCCGCCGGCATACTCCCCATGGCGCGGGCACCTGCCGGGCGTGTCGCCGTCGGACGCTGAGGCCCCCGGCCTGGGACTAGGGTGGAGGGTATGGCGGAAGAGCAGCACGGCGCAGCCGAAGACGATCCCACAGAGAACTCCGCCCTCAACATCTCCGCTGTGGACATCGCCGACTGGCGTTTGAGGACCTTCGCGCTCTACGACAACGTCCGCAGGATCTCCGCCGACAGCCCCTCGGAAGCACACTCGTACTGGCGGCACCAGCGCGACCTGATGTTCGCCACCCACCCCGCGTCTGCACTGACCGCTGCGGACAAGGCCCGCTTTTCCGGGCTGAAGACCGCCGACTACGATCCCATCTACCGGTTCCACGTACCCCTGACGTACGAGGGCGCCGGCCGGGAGATGAGCGTGGACACGGGGACCGACGGTGTGGTCCATTTTGTCCGGCTGGGCACATTCGACCTGCCGGAAATGGGCCAGCTGGCGGTGTGGAAAATCCATGGGTACGGCGGCGGCATCTTTGTCCCGTTCCGCGACGCAACGGCCGGCCAGGCCGGTGGCAGCTACGGGGCCGGCCGCTACCTGCTGGACACCATTAAGGGCGCGTTCCACGGGGTCAGCGGCAGCGGGCAAGACGCCACTTTCGTCCTCGACTTCAACTTCGCCTACAACCCTTCCTGCGCCTACAACGAGGCATGGGCCTGCCCCCTGCCCGGTCCATCCAACCGGCTGGCCGTGGACATTCCCGTGGGTGAGCTCTACTGATGACGGCCGTACCCGGTAACGCGGCGTGACTGAGGGCGCGTCCGCACCTGCCGTGCAGGAGACCGCCACCCGGCGCTTTCCAGCCACCCGGCATTACCGAGGGGTCCTCCGATTTCCAGTCATCCGCCAGCTGATCCGTTTCTCCGGTGTGGGCGTCATCTGCACCGCGGCGTCCCTGGGGATCTATGCGCTGCTGCGGCCCTGGCTCGGCGCCCAGCTGGCCAACGCAGTGGCGCTGATCCTCACGTCGCTGCTGAACACGGCCCTGAACCGGCGGCTGACCTTCAAGATCGCCGGCAACCAGCGCCGAACCCGCGACCACCTCAACGGGCTGGTGGTGATCGGCGTGGCACTGGTGATCACCGGCAGCAGCCTCGGCGTACTCCACTGGTTCAACCCTGATGCCACCGTGGGGGACGAACTGGTGGCCACCACGCTGTCCGGCTTCCTGGCCACCGCCGTCCGCTTCAGCATGCTGCGGCACTGGATCTTCCGCCGCGCCCGGCACCGCTAAGGTTCCGCCCCGCCAAGGTTCCGCGCCGCCAAGGTTCCGCCCCGCCAGGTTGTGTCCGAAACGTCAGCGGCCGTGGCCTGCGCCGAGGTTTTTGACGCCGGCCACGGCCGCCTGCACGGCTGCCGCTGCTGCGTCCAGATCCTCCTGCGTCACGGCGGCGTCGAAACTGAACCGCACGGCCGTCTGGGCCACCTCGGCGGAAATCCCCAGTGCCGTGAGCACGGGCGACGGCGCGTCGGACCCCGCGGCGCAGGCCGAGCCACTGGAGCACACCACACCCCGGCGTTCGAGTTCCAGCAGAACGGACTCTCCGCTGGTGCCCGGAAAGCAGAACGAGGCCACGGAGGGCAGCCGATGGATTGGGTGGCCGGTCAGGACGGCGTCCGGCACTCCAGCGAGGACCTGGTGGATGAAACCGTCCCGCAGGGCGGCCACCCGGTCCTGCTGCTCCGCCTGTCCGTCCCTGGCCATGGTGAGGGCAGTGGCAAGGCCCACGGCACCGGCCACGTTTTCCGTTCCCGACCGGCGGCCACGTTCCTGGCCCCCGCCGTGGATGACAGGCTCCAGCCGGGTGCGGCTCCGCACGAACAGCAGGCCGCAGCCTTTGGGCGCACCGAGTTTGTGTCCGGAGATGCTCATGGCGTCCACGCCCAGCTCGCGGGTATCGAGCGGCAGCCAGCCGGCCGCCTGGACGGCGTCCGTATGGAACGGGATGCCCTGGGCGTGGGCCAGTTCCGCCAGGGCGGCGATGGGCTGGACCGTGCCCACCTCGTTATTGGCGTACATGATGCTCACCAGCGCGGTTTCCGGTCGCAGCACGCCGGCCAGGGCAGCGGGCGTGACCAGGCCCGCTGCGTCGACCGGGACCACGTCCACGGTGAAGCCGTGGAAGCGTTCGAGGTAACGCGCGGATTCCTCCACGGCGGGGTGTTCGACGGCGCTGATCACCACCCGGTCCAGCTGAGGGTTTGCAGCCTGCCGGGCCAGGGCGATGCCTTTCACCGCCAGGTTGTCCGCTTCCGTTCCTCCTGACGTGAACACAATCTCGCCCTGCCGGCAGCCGAGGGCCCCCGCCACCGCCGACCGTGCCCCGGCCAGCGCCGACGCAGCGGACTCGCCGAGGGTGTGGTGGCTGGAGGGGTTTCCGAATCCGCCGGTCAGGTAAGGCCACATGGCGTCGAGCACTTCGCGGCGGACCGGGGTGGTGGCGGCGGCGTCCAGGAAAATCATCGCATCCCCGCTACGCGGTCAGTTCGACGTCGAGGCCCAGGTCCAGGGCGGCCACGGTGTGCGTGAGCGCCCCCACGGAGACCACGTCCACGCCGGTGGCGGCAATGGCAGCGACGGTGTCAAGGTTCACGTTGCCGCTGGCCTCCACGCGGGCGCGGCCTGCCACGAGGGCCACGCCTGCCTTGAGTTCCGGCACCGTGAAGTTGTCCAGCATGATGCTGTCCACCCCGGCGGCCAGCACGGGTTCGATCTGGTCCATGCGGTCCACTTCCACTTCAAAATGGGTGGTGTGGCCCAGCTGCGCCTTTGCGGCCAGCAGGAGCGCGGTAAGTTTTGCCGGGTCCCCGCCGGTCATCACGGCCAGGTGGTTGTCCTTGGCCAGTACGGCGTCGGAGAGGCTGTACCGGTGGTTGGCGCCGCCGCCGCACCGCACCGCGAAGCGTTCCAGGATGCGCAGCCCGGGGGTGGTTTTGCGGGTGTCGGTGATGCGGGCACCGGTCTCCCCGGCCAGCCGCACGAATTCGGCGGTCTTCGTGGCGATGGCGGACATCCGCTGGACCAGATTGAGCGCCACGCGTTCGGCCATCAGCACCGAGCGGGCGGCGCCGCTGACCCGTGCGAGGTGGGTGCCGGCGTCGAACGTTTCACCGTCCGCCAGGAGCAGCTCCACCTGTGTGCCCGCGTCCACCAGCTGCATGGCGTCACGGAACACGGTGGCGCCGCTGAGGACGCCGGGGACGCGGGCGTTGAGGACCGCGGTGGCGCGGGCATGCGCAGGGATGAGCAGCTGCGAGGTGATGTCGCCGGCAGGTGCGTCCTCGGCGAAGGCCCGTTCCAAAATTTCCCTGACCGGAGCCGGGGGAAGGGTGAGGTCCAGAACCGGGCGCAGGGCCTGTGCCTGGTGGATCACGGCGGGTTCAGTCATGGAGCAGGCTCGCTTTCGGGCGAAGGGAAGGGAGATTGTCAGTTTCGGCCGGTTCGTCACTGCGGTAATGCGCCCCCAGTGATTCACCGCGTTTCAGGGCAGCGGCAACCAGCAGGTGCGCGGCCAACAGGAGGTTCCGGTCCTCGTGCGCCAGAGGGTCAGCGGAGGCATCAACGGCATCAGGACGGACGACGCCGGCCCACCGGTCAAGCGTGGCAGCTGCCCCAAGCAGCAACTCCCCGGAGCGCAGCACCCCGGCATGCGAGGTCATAAGGCGGCGAAGGGCGTCGCGGGAAAACGGCTCCCCCGCCCCTTCTCCCCTATCCACGCTGGTCGGCCAACTCTCGCCCGGTGCCCCTGAGCGGTCCGCCGCGCCTTCTAAAGCAGCAGGGGCGCCTTCTGGCGACCCCCAAGTGGGAGTACCGGAGAGGAAGGATTCAACAGCGCGGCGGCCAAAGACGAGCCCTTCGAGGAGGGAGTTGCTGGCCAGCCGGTTTGCCCCTTGGACGCCCGTGCACGCCACTTCGCCGGCGGCGTAGAGGCCGGGGACGGTGGTGCGGGCGGAAAGGTCGGTGCGTACCCCGCCCATCCAGTAGTGGGCGGCAGGGGCGACGGGGACCAGTTGGCGGGTCCAGTCGATGCCGGCGTCGAGGGTTTTGCGGGTGAGGGTGGGGAAGCGCTGTTGGAGGAAGCCTGCTCCCCTCTCCTGTTCAATGCCGCGGGCGTCGAGGTAGACGTGGCCGGTGGGGTCTCCGAGTTTGGCAAGGTGGAGGGCGATGCTGCGTGAGACGACGTCGCGGGGTGCCAGTTCGGCGTCGGGGTGGTAGGCCTTCATGAAGCGCCGGCCACCGGAGTCGAGCAGAACGGCCCCCTCGCCCCGGACGGCTTCGGAGATCAGCAGCGGCCCGTTCAGTCCGGTGGGGCGCGGCGTTGCGGAGCTGACCAGGCAGGTGGGATGGAACTGGAAGAATTCCAGGTCTGCCGTGGCTGCTCCGGCGCGGACGGCGAGCGCCAGCCCGTCGGCGGTGGCGACGGCCGGGTTGGTGGTTTGGGCGAACAGTTGGCCTGCTCCCCCTGTGGCGAGCAGGACGGCGTCCGCGTCGAGGCTGGCGTGCCGGCCGTCCCGGAGGTACTCGACTCCTGTCACGCGCCCTGCCCTGGCCACAAGCCCGGTGGCGTGGGCCTGGGTGAGGAGGGTGAGTTTTCCTTCGTCCTGTCGCGACAGGACGGCCTGGATGAGCGCGGCGGCGACGCGCGCGCCGGTGGCGTCCCCTCCTGCGTGCAGGATCCGCGGGGCGCTGTGGGCTGCTTCAAGTCCAAGGGCCGGGCCGCCGTCGTTCGTTGCGTCGCTGTGTTCCGTGTCGAAGGCGACCCCATAGCGCTGGAGGCCTGCGATATCCTGCCGTGCCTCCGCGCACATCAACCGGACCGCAGCCTCGTTGCAGTGGCCCGCACCCGCCCGGAGGGTGTCGGCGATGTGCGCCGCCACGGTGTCTCCTGGCGCGGGTTCGGCCAGCACGGCGGAGATGCCGCCCTGGGCGTACCAGGTGTTGCTGTGGTCCAGCGCGCCCTTGGTCAGGAGCACCACGTCCGTGCCGGCATCGGCAGCGAGCAGCGCCGCGTACAGCCCGGCAATGCCACTGCCGACGACGGCGAGGCGGCCTGTCATCACGGCCTCGCGGCGAGCATGCGCTCGAGCGCAGTCCTGGCGTTGGCCTGCACGGCATCGTCCACGGTGATGCGGTTAACGACGCGGCCGGCCACCAGTTCCTCAAGCACCCAGGCGAGGTAGCCGGGGTGGATGCGGTACATGGTGGAGCAGGGGCAGATGACCGGGTCCAGGCAGAAAATGGTGTGCTGCGGGTACTCGGCGGCGAGCCTGTTCACCATGTTGATCTCGGTGCCGATGGCGAAGGTCGTCGGCTCGGTGGCTGCCGCGATGGCCTTCTTGATGAAGTCCGTGGAGCCGGCGGTGTCCGCGGCGTCCACCACCTCCATGGGGCACTCGGGGTGCACGATGACCTGGACGCCCGGGAAGTCCGCCCGGGCCTTCTCGATCTGTGCCACGTTGAAGCGCTTGTGCACCGAGCAGAAGCCGTGCCAGAGGATGACGCGGGAGTCCAGGAGTTCCTGTTCGTCATTGCCGCCAAGGTCCTTGCGCGGGTTCCACATGGGCATCTGCTCCAGCGGGACGCCCATGGCCTTGGCAGTGTTGCGGCCCAGGTGCTGGTCCGGGAAGAACAGGACCCGCTGGGCCCGCTGGAAGGCCCACTCCAGGACGGTCTTTGCGTTCGAGGAGGTGCAGACGATGCCGCCGTGTTCGCCGCAGAACGCCTTCAGGGCTGCGGAGGAGTTCATGTAAGTGACAGGGATGACCGGGACACGGCCCTCGGCGTCGGGCTCGGTGCCGAAGATCTCCGCCAGCTGCTCCCAGCACTCTTCAACGGAGTCCGCGTCCGCCATGTCGGCCATGGAGCATCCGGCGGCCAGGTTGGGGAGGATGACGGCCTGCTCCGGGGTGGAGAGGATGTCCGCAGTCTCGGCCATGAAGTGGACGCCGCAGAAGATGATGGCCTCCGCCTCGGGGCGGGTGAGCGCGGCGTTGGCGAGCTGGAAGGAGTCACCCACGAAGTCGGCGTACTGGACCACCTCGTCGCGCTGGTAGAAGTGGCCCAGGATGACGGCCCGGTCACCCAAGGTGGCCTTGGCGGCCTTGATCCGTTCCGCGAGCTCGGCGTCGCTGGCCAGCTTGTATTCCTCGGGCAGCTGGCCCTGGCGTGGCGTGGTGGCCGGTGCGCGGTCTGCGCTGGAGGCTCCCGGGCCGTAGGCGGGAACGCCTGCGAGCGCCTCGGCCAGGTCATAGTCCCAGGGGCCCTTGGCCAGCGCGGGGCTGCAGGTGCTGCGTTCGGCGGCTGCGCCCTTTTCGGCCTGCTCGCGCGTGATCAGCTGGATTGCCGTGTTGACGCTGCTCATGGTGTGCTCCTGTTGTCTGGGTCAAGGCCTGGCCGGCCGGTGTAGCGGTAGAGGCGTGGCGGGCGGTGTTTGCCGCCCTGGAGGTATTCGCCGGTTTCTTCGATTTCCGGGGTGGATTTGAGCTGGCGGCGGAAGTTGGCTGGATCCAGCTGGCGGTCCAGGACCGCTTCATAGACTTCGCGGACCTGGGCCAGCGTGAAGTACTCCCCCAGCAGGTGGTAGGCCACCGACCCGTAGGCCAGCTTGTTGCGCAGGCGCCACAGGGCGTAGTCCACGATCGCGTTGTGGTCGAAGGCCAGGTCCCCCAGGCGGTCCGCACGGAACCACCTGACGTTTTCGGACTCGTCCGCGAGCGCTGCCTCCGTGGGCTGGACCAGGGCCCAGTAGACGATGGAGACCACGCGCTGGGTGGGTGAACGGTGCAGGCCACCGAAGGCGTAGAGCTGTTCGAGGTAGCGCGGCGCGAGTCCGGTGGTCTCCTGCAGGTTCCTTGCCGCCGCGTCCTGGAGGGATTCGTCGTGGCTGAGCGGGCCGCCCGGCAAGGCCCATAGCCCCCTGAAGGGTTCCCGGATGCGGCGCACCAGGGGAAGCCACAGGGTGGGACGGCCCGAGGTTTCGCTGGGCCGGAGCGCGAAGATCACCGTGGAGATGGCCAACGACGGCGGTGCAGCCTGCCGCTCGGAAACGTTCGCCGAAGTGTAGTACATCCGCTTCACCGCCCTTCCGTCCCCATCGACCGCCCCGTGGACTCTTTTCCTAGTTATGGTCATCCTGACCAAAACTAATTCTACGGCCAGACGCGGTGGAAAGGGAAATGTTTCTGCACGTTTTGCCTGCCTCACCGGGGCCGGCGGGCGGCTGCCCCCTGGCCGGTGCCAATGGCGGCTGCCGCCTGGTTTCCGGGCCGCTCACCCGAGGCGGTAAATTCAATAAGTCCCACAAGGACCCCCGGACGCCACACGCCGGACCCGACCAGCCCCAGAAGGTGCATTCGCCCATGACGATGAAGTCTGCCCACACCCCCTCCACCGCCGTGAAAAAGGCCACCGCCGGCCACAGCATGAAGCCGCGCCAGCTGACCATGATGGGGCTCGGCAGTGCCATCGGCGCAGGCTTGTTCCTGGGTTCGGGTGCCGGCGTCCAGGCAGCCGGGCCGGCAGTCCTGGTTTCCTACCTGGTGGCTGGAACGTTGATCATCCTGGTGATGTGGGCCCTGGGCGAGATGGCAGCCTCGAACCCCACCAGCGGAGCGTTTTCGGTCTACGCGGAACGGGCCCTGGGCCGCACGGCGGGCGCCACGATCGGGTGGCTGTGGTGGCTGCAGCTGGTGGTGGTCATCGCGGCAGAGGCACTGGGCGCCGCGGGGCTGCTGTTCTCCGTCTGGCCGGTGGTCCCGGTCTGGGCACTGGCACTGCTGTTCATGGTGGTGTTCACCGGCATCAACCTGGCCGGAGTACGGAACTTCGGCGAATTCGAGTTCTGGTTCGCCATCCTCAAAGTTGCCGTCATCATCCTGTTCCTCGCGGTCGGCGCCGCCCTGCTCCTCGGCCTGCTGCCCGGCGTCGTCTCCCCGGGAACGGCAAACCTGACCGGCAACTTTGCGCCCCAGGGCCTGGGCGGCGTTGCCGCGGCACTGTTCGTGGTGATATTCGCGTTCGGCGGGACGGAAATCGTCTCGGTGGCCGCGGCAGAAACCGAGGACCCGGAACGCAGCGTGGGCAAAGCCATCCGGACAGTTGTATGGCGCATCCTGGTGTTCTACATCGGCTCCGTCTTCGTCATCGCCGCCGTCCTTCCCGCCACCTCCAAGAGCCTTGCCTCTCCCTTCGCCGGCGTCCTGGACGCTGCCAGAATCCCGGGTGCCTCAACCGCCATCACCCTGGTGGCCGTCGTCGCCCTCCTCTCGGCGCTGAACGCCAACCTCTACGGCGCCTCCCGCATGGTGTACTCGCTGGCCCAGCGCGGAGAGGCACCGCGGGTCCTGACCCGCCTCAACGGTGCCGGGGTGCCGCTCCTTGCCGTGACCGTATCGGTGGCCTTCGGCTTCATCGCCACGGTCCTGGAACTGCTGCTCCCGGAACGGATCCTGCCCGCCCTGTTCCAGCTGGTGGGATCCACCTGCCTGGTGGTCTGGGGCAGCGCCCTCGTATCCCAGCTGATCCTGCGGCGGCGCGCCGACCGGGACGGCCTCCCGCTCCCCCTGCGGATGAAGGGCTTCCCCGGACTGACCATCCTGGGCCTGGTCCTGCTGGGGCTCATCTTCGCCGTCGGCTTCAGTGCGGAGGCAAGCCGGGTCCAGCTCTTCAGCACCTTCACCCTGATCGCCGGCATCGCCCTGGCATGTGCCGCGGGCGCCCGCGTGACCGGCCGGAAGCGGGCCGCCAACAGGTAGAGTGGTGCGTACCTTCACGGAATACGCACCGACGCGCCGGGCCCGCCCAGGCGCCGTACCTGATTGGGGAACTGACACCATGAGCGGCAGGCACACCGGACAGCAGCATGCGCACACTGTGGAAGGCACTGACCCGCAGATGTACGTGGCAGTCCACGAACCCGCGGCTGACGCAGGCCTCCGGGCGGTCCTGCTGCTGCACGGCTTTTCCTCCTCGTCAAAGCTCAACTGGGAGGACACCGGCTGGGTCTCGGCCCTGCTCGACGCCGGCCGACGGGTGATCACGGTGGACCTGCCGGGCCACGGCCGCAGTGGGGCGCCCGAGGATATGGATTCCTACTCCCCCAGCAGGATCCGGGCGGACCTGCTGCAGGCAGCGTTCGACGCCGGCGTACGGCCTTTGCAGGACGGCGATCCTTCCAGCGGACTGGACGTGGTGGGCTATTCCCTGGGATCCCGGCTCGCCTGGGAATTCGCGGCAACCCAGCCGGAACTGGTGCACCGGCTGGTGCTGGGCGGACCCAACGATTCGGACCCGCTCGCCAATTTCGACCTCAGGGCCGCCCAGGACTACCTGGCGGACGGCACGCCGATCAGCGACGAATCCACCGCCCAGCTCCTCAAGATGGCGCTGCTGTTGCCCAGCAACAACATCTTTGCGCTGCTGTCCCTCGTGGAAGCCATCAAGGCCGAGCCCTATGACCCCGCCGAGGCAGTCCCCCACGTTCCGATGCTGCTGGTGGCGGGAGACAAGGACGAACGGGCCGGAACACTGCCCCGGCTGGCAGAGCTGGCCCGGGGGGCAGGTTCCATGGCCGAACAATTGATCCTGCCGGGCAGGAACCACACCAACGCCATCACCAGCAGGGCCTTCAAGCAGGCCGCCATTTCGTTCCTGGCTGCCTAGGGAGCCAGGCCTGCGGCGGAAGCCGGCAGCAGCACGGCCGGCGTTACGCTGGGGGCAGGCGGCAGCGCCGGGAGGGACTTATGGGTACGCGTTTTGAAGACCGCACGGAGGCCGGCCAGCGCCTCGCCGGGGCGCTTGCCCGGTTTCGGGAACAACCGGACACCGTGGTCCTGGGCCTGGCGCGGGGAGGCATCCCCGTCGCGGCGGCTGCAGCATCTGTGCTCCGCCTTCCCCTCGGCGCCGTTTTGGTCCGGAAGCTGGGGATACCCGGGCACGAAGAAACCGCTTTTGGGGCCCTGGCCCTGGCCCGCGGGCGCATCGTCCGGCTGATCAACAAACCCCTGCTGGAACGGGTGCTGCAGCACGGCGTGCGGCAGGACTTGATGGATGACGTTGAAGAGCGTGAGCGCGCCGAGCTGCTTCGCCGGGCGCAGCTGTACCCGGGAACCGGCATGGATGTGGCGGGCAAGACTGTTGTCCTCATGGATGACGGGCTGGCTACCGGAGCCACCATGCGCGCCGCCGTCGAGGCCATGCGTGCAGAAGGCGCCACTGCCGTGCTCGCCGCGGCTCCCGTTGGGTCCGTGGATGCCCAGGCTTCCCTTGAGCGGGTGTGCGACGCAGTGGTCTGCCTTCATCTCCCGGGCAAGTTCAGGGCGGTGGGGAGCTATTACCGGCATTTCGGACAGCTGGGCGACGATGAGGCGGTCAGGCTGCTCGAGCCCTGACCGCCCCGCACGTACGGCAGGCCCGGACCATGCGGTCCGGGCCTGCCGTCTCTGACGATGGGTCCGGTGGGGTCAGTGGTGGCTGCTGACGCCCAGTGGGCGCCCCCTGGTCTCCTTGGCCAGCACCACGCCCACGGCGGAGATGACGCAGAGGATCATGATGTAGATACCGATCGAACCGGTCCACTTGGTGGACTGCAGCAGCGATTCGGCGATAGTGGCCGCGAACGCGCCGCCCAGGATGGCACCAAAGGCGTACCCGATCGAGATACCGGAGTACCTGACGTTGGCGGGGAACATCTCGGCGTACATGGCCGACATGGGGCCGTAGGAGAGGCCCAGGCCGACGGTCAGCACGAACAGGGCGACGCCGTACAGCACGATGTCCTTGGTGTCGATCAGCGCGAACATGGGGATCATCCAGGCGAAGACGATGGCGTACCCGGTCAGGAAGGTTTTGACCCGGCCGATGCGGTCGGACAGCCAGCCGCCCACCAGGGTGAAGATCAGCCAGCCAAACGACGCGAGCGTGGTGGCAAGCAGGATCTGCGGGGTGGGCATCTTCAGGGTCTTGGTGGCGTAGGAAATGAAGAACGCGATCAGCAGGTAACCCGCTGCGTTGTTGCCGATGAAGATCAGGGTGGAGTACAGGACGGGCAACTTGTGGCTCCGGACCAGCTCACCCAGGGGCGCCTTGCTTTCCTTCTTCCGCAGTGCCATCTCCTGGAACACCGGGCTCTCGGATACAGCGCGGCGAATGAGGTAGCCCACCACGATCAGGACGATGGAGAGCAGGAACGGCACGCGCCAGCCCCACGCCGCGAAGTCGTCTTTGGACATGCCGGTGTTCAGGAAGAACAGCAGGCCGGTGGCGAGGATCATGCCTACCGGCACACCGATCTGCGGGTAGGCGCCGAACAGGCCGCGCCGGTTGACCGGCGCATGCTCCACGGCCATGAGGGCGGCGCCGCCCCACTCGCCGCCGGCCGAGAAGCCCTGGATAACGCGCAGCAGGATGAGCAGCACAGGCGCCCACGCACCGATTTGGGCATAGGTGGGAAGCACGCCGATCAGGGCCGTGGCGGCGCCCATCATGACAAGGGTGAAGACCAGCATGGCTTTCCGGCCCAGGCGGTCACCCAGGTGTCCGGCGATAACGGCGCCGAGCGGGCGGAACAGGAAGCTGATGCCGATCAGGGCAAAAGAGAGGATTTGGGCCAGGCCCGGGTTGGACTCGTTCAGCGGAGCCAGGAACAGCGGTGACAGCAGCGTTGCCGTCAGCTGGGCAAAGATGAAGAAGTCATACCATTCGATAGTGGTGCCGACGAGGGTGCCGGCAAGAACCTTGCGCTCCTCACGCCGGCTGCTGGGACCAGCGGGGGTATCCACCTTGGAAGGTGTGGTCATTGAAACTCCATTGTTTATAGGGCAGCAATGCCACCCGGGACGCCTTCAGAATTACCGACAGAACGGTCAGTTAGTTGGTAGGGTACTACGGATCTGTGATGCAAGACACGAACGTGGGGGATCTGCGCGACCACAGGGCCGCCGGACGTCAGTTCTATATTAGAACTGTCAGTTCGTATAGAGGACAATACCGTTTCCCGGATGCTGAGACAAGGGTCACGGCGTTGTCCGCCTTGCCGCCTAGGATGGACATCATGACTCCTCCAGCAGCCACAGCGCGCACCGGAGCGTCGCCCCAGGCTTCGCCGTCCCAAACCCTCTCGCGCGGCATCCGCGCCCTCGAGATCCTGGCTGCCGCCCCCGGCCCGCTGACCATCGCCGAGCTCGCCGATGCCATGGGTGTCCACCGGTCAGTGGCATACCGGATCCTGCGCACGCTGGAGGACCATTCCCTCCTGGTGCGTGACGATGCCGGACGGGTCCAGCCGGGGCCGGGGCTGGCGGTCCTGGCCCGGGGTGTGTCGCGGAACCTGCAAAGTGCAGCGCTTCCGGAGCTCACCCAACTGGCAAACTCCCTGGACATGACGGCGTTCGTGGCGGTGTGGGACCACCATGACTGCATCACGTTGGTCACGGTTGAACCCAGGCATTCGGGGGCCTCCGTGGCCCAGCGGCCCGGAACGCGCCACCCGATCAACGCCGGCGCGCCCGGCATCGCCATCCAGTCCGCCCTCACGGAAGTGGAATGGGACCGGCTGGAGACGGGCATCCCTTACCGCCCGGAGGCATCCGAAGCGCGCAGGAAGGGTTACTCGGCCAGCCACGACGAAGTCATCGCCGGGGTCTCGTCACTGGCGGCCCCGGTCCGGGTTCCCGGCGGCCGCCCGGCTGCGCTCGCCGTCGTCTACATCCGCTCCACCCAGGATCCGGAGGCCCTAGGGGCAGCCCTTGCCGAAAGCGCGGCCAGGATCGAGAGCCAGCTGGCGTAGCAGCGTACGGTTCGGCCTCCTGGTCAGGCCCTTCTGCGAAGCACGACGGCGGCTGCCGCACCGAGCAGCGACAGCGCCACCGCCGCGCAGAACGGGACAAGGAACGCGGCCTGGTACCCGTCCAGCTGCGCCAACTGTCCCCCAACAGAGGAACCAACAGCTGTTCCGGCCACGATGCCGCTGGCCAGCGCGGTCATGACAGTGCCCAGCCTTCCGGCCGGAGCCACCCTGCCGCCCACCGCGAAAACGGTAACCATGACCGGGCCCACAGGCAGTCCCAGGACCAGCAGGACCAGCGCCATCATCGGCAGTGAAGACGGCACCGGCAACAGGAGTGCCAGGGCTGCCATCAGGAGTGCACACAGCACCCAGCGCAGGGACAAACCGGCGCGCCGGGGCCAGTATGCCACCGATAATGCCGCGACCGCGGAGCTGAGGCCCATGACGGCATACAGCAGCCCGGCAATTTCCGTACCCGCCAGGCCTGCCGAGAAGGCGCTAAGCGCAGCCTGGGTGGACCCAAAAAATGTTCCCATGCAGACCATGGCAAAGACAGGCAGGGCCACCGCCCACGGCAGCCGGGCAGGGCTGCCGGCACCCTTGCCTCCGGGTTTTCTGGAACCGGCGGCAGGCACGGCCCGATGGGTGGGATGGAAGGCGAAGGCGGGTACCAGTGTGATGGTCATGGCCGCCGCGAGGGCCAACGGGAGCCAGGGCGACACGAGGCTGGCAAGGATTCCCACCAGCGCAGGCCCGAGGACGAACGTGACTTCATCCGCGGTGCTCTCATAGGACAGTGCCGTGTCCAGGTCGCGGGCCGAGACAGACGTCGCCGCACTGCCTTCTGCGTTGGCGGTCAGGGCCATCCACCTGACCCGGGCCAAGGGACCTACTTGTGGACAGGTTGCACCCGAAGCGAAGGCAATGGCCAGGACAGCAATCGAAAACGCTCCTGACGCCGCGGCCGCGCTGGCGATGAGGACAAGGGCCAGGACTGCCATGGTGTTGAGCAGCGCTGCCACCACGAGCACGGGCCGCTGGCCGCGCTTGTCGGCCAGCGATCCCAGTACCGGAGCTCCCAGCGCGGAGCCGATGCCCACCGCGCCCGCTGCGGTCCCGCCGGCGGCAAAAGACCCGCTCACGGAGGTGACCAGGGTCAGTGTGCCGACTGTCAGCATGGCGAGCGGGAGCCGCGCGAAGAGACCCAGCGGGATAAAGCTTCGGCCCGCGAGCTGTGGAAGGCGTGAAAAGCGCCCCGGCACGCCCGGCGTGCCGGAAGGAACCTCGAGGATGGTGTTGTCTTGGCCTGCGGTGGCCGAAGCAGTGCCGGCGGGGGTGGTTGAAGGCGGGTTCTGTGGTGTCACTTCCGGGCTCGTTCAGTCGCTGCGCATCGTCCCTCCTCCCGATGCGCGCAACCCGGTAACGCGGTCAAGTATATCGGCCCGGGTCAGACGGCGGCGTCCAGGCTTTCGGAGATCCTCAGCGTGGAGCCGTTGCGGCCTTTGAGTACTTGTAGCTGGGTGCCGATCCGCTGCTTCATCTCTGCGACGTGGCTCACCAGCCCCACTACCCTGCCGCCGTCGCGCAGCCCTTCCAGGGCGTCCATGACCTGCTCCAGCGATTGCTCGTCCAGGCTGCCAAAGCCCTCGTCGACGAACAGCGTCTCGATTTCCACTCCGCCGGCCTCCTGCTGGACTACGTCCGCCAGCCCCAATGCGAGCGAGAGTGAAGCCATGAAGGATTCTCCGCCGGACAAGGTTGAGGTGTCCCTGCGGAACCCCGTCCACTGGTCCACCACTTCCAGTCCCAGCCCTGACTTCGCACCCCGGGCCGCCTTTGCGTCGGTGTGCTGAAGCAGGTACCGCCCGTCACTCATGGCCACCAGGCGTTCGGACGCGGCGAGGGCCACCTGTTCCAGGCGGCCGGCCAGGACGTAGCTGTTCAGGCTCATGCGGTAGGTGTTCTCGCCGCGGCCGGCTGCGGCATCAGCCAGCCCGGCGAGCATTTGCGCCCGCTCCGCCGGCCCGCGGGACGAGCTGGCCAATGCGCCGTACTCAGCCGCGATGGACTGCAGCGATGCAAGGCAGCGGGCGGCCAGCCCTGCGGCCAGGTCCGCCTCCCGTGCCTTGTTCCGGGCAGCCGCCGCCCCTGCATGCAATCCAGCAAGCCGTTCTTCGTCCATCTGGAAGCCCTCCGCGGCTTCGGCCAGCGCCAGCACGATGTCTTCGGATTCGAACAACCCGGCCACGCGCGCGGCTTCGTCCTGTGCTGCGCGGATGGCCGCGTCCAGGGCCGCTGCCTCGCTGGAAGCCAGGAGTTGCCCGCGGACTTCGTCGGCGGTGGCGAAGCCGGCCTCCGGCAGCGCGCGTTCCAGGTGCCCGCGGGCTTCGTCCTCCTGCAGGCGGGCAGCGTCCAGGCGTGCCTGTGCTTCCACGGCCTTATCCAGGACCGCTACAGCGTCCTCGAGTGACCGCAGCCGGCGGTCCAGGCTCCGATGGTCGCCACGCAGTCCAGCGAGTCCCTTGTCCAGTGCCGCCGCCTGTCCGGCAAGGTCGGCAAGGGAGGCCGCGGTCCGGGACAGCTCTGCCTCCGCCTCTGAGACATTGCTCCGGGCTTCGGCGATGGCGGCATCCAGGGTCTCCAGCCGTTGGCGCCGGCCCTGGAGCTCCCTGGCGGCCTGCTCGGCGTCGAGTGCTGCAGCATCCGCGCTGTCCGCGGCGGCGCGGGCATCATCTTCCGGGGTGTTCCCGCCCTGGCTCGCGAGGACCGCCACGGCCTGCCCGGCTTCGGCAAGTTCAGCGGCGACCAGGGCGTGTGCAGCTTCGGCAGCCTCATAGGCAGCGTGGGCTTCTTCTTCCTTCTGTGCCAGCCCCGGACCACCGGTGCCTTGGTCTGCGGGAGCGGGGTGCTGGCCGCTCCCGCAGACGGGGCAGGGATCGCCCGCAACCAGCTTGGCGGCCAGCTCAGCTGCGGCATTGGCCAGCCGGTCCTCCCTCAGGTCGAGCCAGTGGCGCTTGGCCTCCAGCAGGTTGTCCCGCGAGTCTTCATGGCGCACCTTGACGCGGTCCCGGACTGTGACTGCGGTCCTGTGGCGCTGGACCACGTCGAGCAATTCTGCGGCTGCGGCAGCTTCCTTGCGACGCAACGCGGCCTCGGCCGAGCGGGCCTCCAGGTGGTCCAGGCCATCCACCAGCTGTTCGCGTTCCGATGCCAGCTGCGTTGCCTGGAAGGCCAGCGCGTCCAGAGCCTGCTGAAGTTCTTCCTGCCTGCCGGAGAGCAGCCGGTGCCGGTTCCGGAGGTCCTGGAGCCTCTCTTCGTCCGGAATGCGTGCCTCGACGACGGCCAGGAGCGAGCGAAGGCGCCCCAGTTCCTCCGCAGGCCCGGGGGCGTTTCCTTCCAGGCTGAGCTGGGCCAGCTCACCCTCATCCCCGGCGGCCAGCCGGAGCAGCGTCATGGCAGACCCGGCGGCAGCTGCTGAGCTCCGCACCTTGGCCGCAGCAGCGTCCACAGCCTGAAGCTGGCCCTGAAGGACCTCGGCCTGCCGGTGCCGGGCCAGCGTGGCCAACAGTTCATCCTGGCGCGCAGCCCCTTCCTTGACTGCCCGCTGCCGGGCGGTGGCGGCGTGGAGTTTCCGGTGCCGCTCCTGCCGGCCGGCTTCGAGCTCCACCTCAGTGCGCCGCTCCCGGCTGGCGGCTTCAGCAGCGGCTGCGTGTTCGGTGAGGTCAGCCAGCCGCGCGGCAACAGACTCCTGCAGCCACTCAAGGCGCCGCGGGATGTCGCCGGGCGGCGGGGCAGAGTCGCCTGGGAGTTCCAGGGGTGCCGCTTCGGTTTCTGCCCGCGACGCGAGGAGTTCGAGTTGCGCGGACAGGGCCGCAACGTCCTCCCTGGCAGCGGCGGCCTCCCGCGAGAGTTCCTGTTCCAGTGCTTCAAACCGCTGGGTGCCAAAGAGCTTCTGCAGCAGGTCCAGCCGGTCGGCAGCCTTGGACCGAAGGAAGGCTGCGAAATCACCCTGCGGCAGCATCACCACGCGCGTGAACTGTTCGCGGTCCATGCCCAGCAGGGCCATGATTTCGGCACCCGCCTCGTCATTGCGGGCAGACTTCTCCACCCAGGATCCGCCCACGCGCTCCCGCAGCAACGTTTTGGCCTGCTGGAGGGTGAAGCCTTTCTTCCCCCTTGCACTGGGCTTCTCCCAGGCCGGGGAGCGCGTCACCTCGAAGCGGCGGCCCTGCGCCGAGAACTCGCATATCACGGCCGGCTCCTGCCCCGGGTCCGCGTGGTCGCTGCGCAGCCGCTTGCCGTCCTGCCTTGCTCCGGGAACAGAGCCGTACAGGGCGAAGCAGATGGCATCCAGCACGCTGGTTTTGCCGGCACCGGTGGGTCCATTCAGCAGGAACAGGCCATGGGCGCTGAGGCGGTCAAAGTCGATGCCCTCGCTTCCGGCGAAGGGCCCGAAGCCGGAGATCCGCAGATGGTGGATCCTCACCGTGATCCCTCCAGGAGCCTGACGTTTTCCAGCGCTGCAGCGAGCGCAGTCTTTTCCGCCGGGTCCGCATCCCGTCCCCGGACGTGTTCCAGGAAGCCGCAGCAGACGGCAAGGTCGTCCGGAGCGCCCGCAAGCCTGCTGCTGTAGCTGGACTGCGTGGTGGCGGGCACGCCCTGGGGATCGAATGCGAGTACAAGGGTATCCGGAAACCTGGTCCGGAGCCGTTCCATGGCCCGCTCAGGACGCTGCGCGTCCGTAAGAGTGATGTGGCAATAGGCAGCTTCAGCCCAGGCGTGACCGGGGTCAGCCAGGAGGTCCTCCAGGGAGCCGCGAAGAACGGCCAGGGTACGCGGGGCCTCCCAGAGGACCTCACTGACCGAAGTGACTCCCTCCGGACCGATGTCCACAACCCAGGCGCCCTTCCGGTGGGCGGACTCGGAAAAGGAATAGGCCAGTGGTGATCCCGAGTACCTCACGGACTCCGACAACTGCTGCCGCCCGTGCAGGTGGCCCAGCGCCGTGTAGCTGAAGCCATCGAACAGATCCAGCGGCACGGCCCCCACACCGCCGATACTCAGGTCCCGCTCGCTGTCCGAACTGATGCCTCCGCTGGCAAAGGTGTGCGCCAGGACCACGGAGTGGACGGCTGCGGACCCCGCCCGCCGCGCAATGTCCTCCCGGATCAGGCCGGTGGCCGCACGGGTGACCTCAAAATGGCTGGCTGATTCCGTCCCCAGCTGTTCAGCCACGAGCCTCGGCTCCAGCCACGGAATACCGTAAAGCGCCAGCACGGCGTCCGTTCCGTCGGAGTCAGTTCCGAGCGGCAGCAGAAGCGGTTTGTCCAGGTCCTCGAGCCGGGTGCGCAGGTGCACTCCCCCGCGCTCCAGCAACCGGGACGCAAATCCGAGCCTGATGGCGGAGTCGTGGTTTCCGCTGGTGAGGACCACTTTTGCCCCCGCAGCAGTGAGCCTGACAAGCGCGTCATCAAGGAGGTGGACAACGTCCACGCCGGGCAGCGCGCGGTCGTAGACGTCACCGGCGATCAGGACAACGTCGATGCCGTCCCGCTCAACCGCTGCCACCAGCTGGTCAATGAAAGCACGCTGGGCGTCCAGCATGCCGACGCCGTGAAAGGAACGGCCCAGGTGCCAGTCGGAGGTGTGAAGTAACCGCATATCCCTAAGCTATCGGCAGGCACTGACACTGCGGAAAACCGCCGCGGCCTGGGCCGTCAGGATCGTTTGCGGTCGAAGAATTCCTGGGCCTCGCTGACGCCGCGGGACTTCTCCTGCTTGGCTGCCACAACCGGCACAACCCCGTCCGGACCGGCAGCAACCGCGCCACTGCCGTCCATTTCCCTAGTGACGTGGCCGTTGGCGCCGTCCGCCACCCCGCCGTCAGCGTCAATGTCATCCCCGGCCGCTTCGTCGCTGGTGGATTCTTCCCCGTCGGACGCCTGGCCCGTGACGGGCGCAGGGGATTCAGCCACGGCTGGAATCCTGAACACCAGCCCCGCAATGGCTCCGCCGGCCAGCGGCGCCACCAGGAAAACCCACAGCTGCTCCACGGCCCAGCCGGAACTGAAGATGGCGGAGGCCACGGCCCGGGCGGGGTTGAACGGCAGGTTCCCCACCGACTGGCCCACCTGCAGCAGCGCCGCGAAGGACAGGCCGACCGCCACGGGCGCCACAGTACGGCTGTCACCTCCGCGGCCACCGGCGCCCAGGAAGACTGCCACGATGATCGCGGCCCCCAGCAGTTCCAGCAGAACGACGGCGGCAACGGGCGCCTGGATGAGGGAATGCTCCCCAAATCCCGCGGCCACGGTATCAAAGGCAGTGCGGCTGTCCGTGATGCCGGGCAGGGTGCGCAGGATCCCGAACAGGGCAAGGGCCCCCACCAGCGCACCCACCACCTGGGCGGCGGCGTATGCTGCCGCTGCGCCTGCGCGGATCCGTCCGGCCAGGAGGTGCCCGAGGGTGATGGCCGGATTGAAGTGGCCACCGGAAATGTGCCCGAAGGCGAGCATTGCCGCGGTGATGGCCAGCCCCGCAGCGAGGGCCGCGGGAACAGGGCTGGACTGCGGAATGCTGAACAGCGGCACGCCCAATCCGGCAACCGCCAGGAAAAGGCTGCCGAAGGCCTCGGCCACGAGTCGGGGCATGAGGGCGGGGGCAGGAGCTGTGCCGCCGGGCTGCAGTGTGTCGCGTTCGGAGACAGGGGTGCTCATGTTCAAACCTTTACGTGTGGGAAGCAGGTGGCCGCCGGTATACCGGCCAGGGCAACCCGGACAGTATCCCAGCCCAGGCTGTGCGTTTGCTGGAGGGCACCCGGCCACCGCTCCTCCCCGTCCAAGCGAGGCCCTGCGCGGCTGCCGTGCGCCGGACGGTAAATTTACCCCATGAGCATTGACCACGGCATATCTGCGCCCGCCCTCAAATCCCGGATTCACGGCTGCCTGCTGGGCGGCGCGCTGGGAGATGCACTGGGTTACGCCGTGGAGTTCGACTCAATCGACGACATCCGCCAGCGTTTCGGGCCGCAGGGCCTGACCGGACTTGAACAGCTTTCCGGCCCGCGCCACTTTTCGGACGATACTCAGCTGACCCTATACACGGTCGACGGACTGGTGGAGGCACTGGAGTGGGCCAACGCCGGAGTGGGGGCGGACGTCAACGCCTGCCTTTGGCTGGCCTACCTGCGGTGGCTGGCAACCCAGGGTGAAGACGCCGGGGCCTCAGTGCCCGTACCCCAGCCACGCTGGATCGACGGAAACGAGGTCCTCCGGCAGCGGCGGCATCCGGAAAAGGACTGCATCAGCGGGCTGGCCACCGGCGAGATGGGAACATCTGCGCGTCCCGTCAACCCCGCGGCAAAAGGCCCCGGGACAGTGATGCGCTCCGCACCGTTCGGGCTGGTTCCACACATCGCGCCCGACGCCGTCTACAAGCTGAGTGCCGACGCCGCCGCGCTGACCCACGGGCATCCGGCCGCGCACCAAAGTGCCGGGATCTTCAGCCTGCTGATCCACCGGTTGGTCTCCGGCGACGGACTGCGGGACGCCGCTGCCGCGGTCTGCGCGCACGCCGCCGCCCTTCCGGCCGTGGCCCCCGAGCTGCCCGGACGGCTGGAGGCCGCCCTCAGCCTCGCGGAGAAGGGCGTTGTTGCCCCAGGGGACCTGGTCCAGGTGCTGGGCGGAGGCTGGTTGGCGGAGGAGGCTCTCGCCGTCGCCCTCTATGCCGTCCTTGCCACTCTTCCCGCCGACGATGCCGGGACCCGGCCGGAATGGCATTTCCGGAACGCCCTGGCGGCGGCGGTGAACCACAGCGGCGGCAGCGACACGGCGGCCTCCCTGGCAGGAAACATTCTTGGCGCCCTGTACGGGGAGGACTGCCTGCCCGCGCTGTGGCTCGATGTGCTGGAAGCACCGGAGGTGATCCGCGGCATGGCGGATCAATTGGTAAAGGTTACGACCGGCGAAGGCTGATGTTGTTGCAGGCCTCGCAGACGTCCTCGGGGATCACCCCGCGGCGCTGCAGGAACCCGAAAATCGTGCAGCCGAGGCAGAACCCGGCGAAAGCCTCCAGCGACGCCGCGATGACCAGGACGCCCAGGAGCGCCCAGGCCGCCGGAGCCGCACCGGCAGTGAACAGGAGAAGGGCTGCCGTGGAGACCGCAGCGCCGATGCCCTGGGCGAAGCGCTTGGGCGGACCGGCCACCAGCTTGGCCTTCCCCAGCCGCGGCGTGATCACTTTGACCGAGAGCAGGGCCAGGGGCGAGATACGCGGGCCGAAGAGGAGCCGCAGCCAGAACCCGGCGGCGATGGCCAGCAGTCCCCACCCTGAACCTGCAATGGCGGTGACGACGGCGAGCAGCACCACGAGCGCTGCGGTGACGCGGGCAGCGTATTCATTGACGGGATTGGGGAACGCGAAAACGGAGGACATGACGCAAGGCTAGGAGCGCGGCGCCCGGGAGCCAAGCTTTGTTGCGCCGCATGACTGTATGCACGCCCAGCGCGGGACGGCTCAAGCGCTGACGGGAGGCGCCAGGACGCCGTTCCAGGGTGCGCCGGCATCGGCCGTCGGAGCCTGCGGAACATCCCCGCCCACCATCTGCAGGAACTCACCCTCGGAGAGTACCTCGATGGCCTGTCCCCGCTCATGGAGTTCCAGGACGCGGCGCGCCTTGCCGGTGAGCCTTCCCGAGCGCAGGTCGGAGGCTACGAACCCGTCCCCCACCACAAGGACGGTGGTACGGCCAGTAACCCGGCTTTCCGTCCGCGCGCCGCACCGGGCGGACCGCAGCTTCGCCTCGGGGCGGGCAATGGACAGTTGCCCCGTGAACACCACCGTCTGCGCGTACAGGGGGTGGCTGGGCTCGGCATCCATGTTGGGCTCCGGGTTCAGCCCTTCCTCAGGCCAGCCGGACTGGAACCGGCGGACCAGCTCAGCTCCGTTGCCGGACCCGCCTGACATGGCAGCCAGGCTGGGCTTGGACAGGTCCCCCGTGGCCGGGTCGAAGGCCGGCTGGCGCGGGATGGCAAGACCCAGCGAAAGATAGAGCTCTGCAATGCTGTTGGCACCGTTGCGGGCGGCGATATCGATGAGGATGCCGGCGCACGCACGCGCATCTTCGGCGGCATCATGGTGGTTGACCAGCGGCACGCCGGCTTCCTCGGCCGCGAACGGAAGCGAGTTGGAGACCAGCGAGTAGCAGCGCCTCGACAGCATGACCGTGCAGACGTAATCGTAGGCCGGACCGGGGAGGCCGGACACTTCAAGTGCGGAGCGGATCACGCCCAGGTCGAAGGCGGCATTGTGGGCCACCAGGACGTCCTCTCCAATGAAGGCACCGATTTCCGGAAACAGATCGCCGAACCTCGGCTGCCCTGCAACGTCGTCCGGGGTAATCCGGTGGATCCGCACATTGTGGTGGTCGAAGTGGTCGTAGTTGGCCGGCGGGCGCATCAGCCAGGAGGCTTCCGCCACGATTTTCCCGTTCCTCACCTTCGTCAGCCCCACGGAGCAGGGGGAGCCGCGGAAGCCGTTGGCTGTCTCAAAGTCGATCGCCGTAAAGTCCAAACCCACGGCCCCTACCTTACCGCCGCCACCGCCCCAACCCGGGAGGCACAGGCCCGTCAAGTACCCTTGAGGGGTGAACTTTCCTGTGATGAATGACCTCGCTGTGTCCATGCTGGCCGGTGCGGGGCCGGTCCAGCCAAGAATGGCTTCCTTCCTGCCCGATTGGCTGAACCCCCAGGTCTTCCTGGCCGATCCGGCGCTCGCCCCCTGGGTGGTCCTGCTGGTGTGCGGAATCATCTTCGCCGAGACAGGCCTGCTGGTGGGGTTCTTCCTGCCGGGCGACTCCATGCTGTTCACCGCAGGCCTGCTGGTGGCCACTGACACCATCAAGTTCAACATCTGGCTCCTGGCACTGCTGGTTGCGGTCTCCGCCATCATCGGCAACCAGGCCGGCTACCTCATCGGATCCAAGGCGGGGCCGGCGATCTTCAACAGACCCAACTCAAAGCTGTTCAAGCGGGAGAACGTTGAAAATGCCCACGCCTTCTTCGAGAAGCACGGCGGCAAGGCCCTGATTCTGGCCCGCTTCGTACCCATCATCCGCACCTTTGTGCCCGTGATCGTCGGCGTCGCGCAGATGAGCAAGCGGAAGTTCTTCATCTACAACGTCATCGGCGCGCTGCTGTGGGGTGCCGGCGTGACCCTCCTCGGCTACCTGCTCGGCGACAAGGTTCCCTGGGTCCGCGACAACCTTGACATCATTTTCATCGCCATCGTGCTGCTCTCCGTGATCCCCATCGGCATCGAACTCCTGCGCGGCCTGTCCGCCCGGCGCCAGGCACAAACCTTCGGCACCGATACCGTCGATGAGTTCATCGAGGAACACGAGCCGGAAGAGGAGCAGAAGACGCACCGCAACCTGCACGGCCGCCCGGAGTAGCGCTTCCCCCCGGGCACACCGCCAAAGAAGGTGCGCACCCCGCTGGATGTTTCCAGCCGGGTGCGCACCTTTTTTGCGGCACCTGTGCCTAGCCTGCAGCCTCCAGGGCTGCCACGATGGAGGGCAGGAGCGCCCGGAAAGCCTTGCCCCGGTGGCTGATGGCATTCTTTTCCTCGGCGGACAGTTCGGCGCAGCTTCGGTCCTCGCCCGAAGGCTGCAGGACCGGATCGTAGCCAAAGCCCCCTGCGCCCCGCGGTTCGCGGAGGAGGATGCCTTCCAGCTGCCCGTACTCCACAACCTCGCGTCCCTGGCCCTCCGCGTCCGCCGGCGTGGCCAGGGCCGCGGCGCAGACGAACGCCGCACCCCGGTGCTCATCCGGGACGTCGGACAGCTGGTTCAGCAGGAGCTCGAGATTGGCAGCATCATCACCGTGCCGCCCCGCCCACCGCGCCGAGAAGATCCCGGGAGCGCCGCCCATGACATCCACGGCCAGCCCTGAGTCGTCCGCGATTGCCACCAGGCCCGTAGCGCCGGCCACTGCCCGCGCCTTCAGCAGGGAATTCTCGGCGAAGGTGACGCCGGTCTCCAGGACGTCCGGCGCACCCGCCGCAGCCGCGTCCACCACCTGGGTGTCGACGTCAAGCCCTGGTACCTGCCCGCGCAGCAGTTCACGGAGCTCGCGAAGTTTGCCCTTGTTGTGGGTGGCGAGCACCAGGCGGGGACCAGCACTGCTCACAGCGTGTCCGCCAGGGTCTCGCGCTGGATGGCGGCGAGCTGGGCGGTGCCCAGCAGTGCCAGGTCCAGGAGTTGGTTCAGCTCATCCCGGTCGAACGGTGCGCCCTCGGCGGTACCCTGCACCTCCACGAACTTCCCGGCCCCCGTGACCACCACGTTCATGTCGGTTTCGGCCCGGACGTCCTCGACGTAGGGCAGGTCGAGCATGGGAACGCCGTCGATGATGCCCACGGATACCGCGGCGATGGTGTCCAGCAGAGGCTGGGCGTTCCTGGCGATGAGCTTGTTGTCGCGGGCGAACCGGATGGAGTCCGCCAGCGCCACGTAGGCGCCGGTGATGGCCGCGGTCCGCGTACCGCCGTCGGCCTGGAGGACGTCGCAGTCCAGCACGATGGTGTTTTCGCCCAGGGCCTTGGTGTCAATGATGGAACGCAGGGAGCGTCCGATCAGCCGCGAGATCTCGTGGGTGCGGCCGCCGATCTTCCCCTTGACGGACTCCCGGTCGGACCTGGTGTTGGTAGCGCGGGGCAGCATGGCGTACTCCGCCGTGACCCAGCCGCGGCCCTCACCCTTGAGCCAGCGCGGGACGCCGGCGGTCAGCGAGGCCGTGCACAGCACCCTGGTGTTGCCGAACTCGATCAGTGCCGACCCCTCAGCCTGGTTGGACCATCCGCGGGTGATGCTGATGGGCCGGAGCTGGTCGGGGGCACGGCCGTCGGCGCGCACAATGGGCACTGCTGTTGCTTCAGATGTCATGCCTTTAGCTTATCCAGTGCCAATGCCGCGGGTGCCCGCCACGGGATTCAGCGGCACAGCCGGGAGCAGCCGGGCCCGGGTCCGGATCCGGCTAGATGGTGTAGTGCACCCCCGCCACGGCAACGGCGACGTCACCCGGGAACACCGGCCGCGCTTCGGCCATGACGGTGGTCTGGGACGTCCACACCGGGATGTGGGTCAGCAGGAGCCGCCGGGCATTGGCTGCGGCCGCGGCCTCCCCCGCCCGCTTGCCGGTCAGGTGGACGTCGTTGATGCCGTCGTCGCGGCCTTCCTCGAAGGCAGCCTCGCACAGGAACAGGTCGGCATCCCTGGCTGCTTCCTCAAGCCCGGCGCAGGAATCGGTATCGCCCGAATAGGTGAGGACCCGGGACACGGGGACACCATCCTTGTCCGGCTCCACCACCTCCACCCGCAGGGCGTAGGCCTCCTCGATGGGGTGGTTGACAGCGAACGGGGTGATGGTGAACGGGCCCACGGTCACGGGTTTGCGCTCGGCCCAGTTGGTGAAGTCGAACTCTTCGTGCATCCCGGGGTCCAGGTCCAGGCCGTACGCCGTGGCCATGCGGTCAGCTGTGGCAGCGGGGCCCCAGACGGGAATCCGGCCGCGGCCCCAGCCGCCGGGCTTCCAGCGGATGGCAACATGAAGCCCGCACAAATCCATGCAGTGGTCCGGGTGCAGGTGGGTCAGGAAGATGGCGTCGATGTCTTCCAGGTCCGTATACCGCTGGATGGCTCCGAGGGCACCGCTGCCGAGGTCCATCACCACCTTCCAGGTCCGCTCGCCATCGTTGGCGGTCAGGAGGTAGCACGACGCCGGGGAGCCGGGCCCGGGAAACGAGCCCGTGCATCCCACGATGGTCAGCTTCACCGGGTGGGCCCTCCGCCGCGTCCCGCCTCGGCGAATCCGCCTCCGACGAAGTTGGAGATGCGCGGGCGGTTGCGTGCGCTCTGGGCTGCCGCGATCATTTCGGGGGTGATCCGGGTGAGGCTGCCGGTGGGGTATTGCGCGGCCACATGGTCCACGTGGCGGACGGACAATACTTCCGGACCCAGGAACCGCCGGGCCAGTGCCTCGAATTGTGCGGCGTCGCCGGTGGCCACGAAGTGGTGCTCCGGCGGCGCCTCTGAGGTCCGCTGCAGATTGTGGGTGGCCAGGGCGCGGTACACGTCCTTGGCCGTTTCCTCCGCGCTGGAGACCAGGGTGACATCAGCGCCCATGACATAGGAGATCACGCCGGTCAGCAACGGGTAGTGGGTGCAGCCCAGGACCACGGTGTCCACGGCGGCGGCCTTCAGCGGGGCAAGGTATTCCTCCGCGATGGCCAGCAGCTCCGGCCCCGTAGTGATGCCGGCTTCCACGTAGCTGACGAATTCCGGGCACGCCACCGAAGTGATGTCCAGGTCCGGAGCGGCCGCGAACGTGTCTTCGTACGCACGTGATCCCACCGTTGCCGAGGTTCCGATGACGCCGACTTTCCCGCTGCGGGTTGCTGCGACGGCGCGCCGGACGGCGGGCTGGATGACCTCGATGACCGGGATGCCGTACTTGGCGGTGTAGCGCTCACGGGCGTCCCGCAGGACAGCGGCCGACGCCGAGTTGCAGGCGATGGTGAGCAGCTTGACGCCGGAATCCACGAGTTCGTCCATCACGCCCAGCGCGTTGGCCCGCACCTCCGCAATGGGCAGCGGCCCGTAGGGGCCGTGGGCGGTGTCCCCCACATAGAGAATGGACTCGTTGGGAAGCTGGTCGATGATGGACCTGGCCACGGTGAGCCCGCCAACGCCGGAGTCGAAGACGCCGATGGGCCGGGCTTCCGGGGCTGCGGCAGGAAGGTCGCTTGCGGCAGGCCCCGGCTGTGTTTCCGCCGGCAGTTCCGCGCTCGAGGCTGTTCTCATGATTATTCGAGGATAGGTGGTCCCGGAAGCCTCAGCCATCATCTTGTGTCCGGGAACTCGTGTCTGCTGCGTCACAGCGGACGGCCTCCCCCTGGCCGCCGCAGCTCACCGGCGGGATTCCATGGACTGCAGCATGGCCTGTACCAGGGATTCCTGCAACCAGGTGGTGAAGTTGTAGACGAGCGCCAGGTAGCTCTCAACATCCTCCGCCTGGGACCAGTCCTGCATGCGGTGCACGTGCTCGGCGTCCGCTTCATCCCTGATGTCCAGCCGCTCCGCCAGCACCAGGCGCACATCGTTCAGTGCCATGGACCAGTGCTTTGCCCCTTCGGCCGTCAGCACGATTTCGTCCTTGTCGAGGTCCAGTGCGGCCGCGCGCAGGGCGCCGATCTTTGTTTCCCTGAGCGAGCGTTCGGTGAGCTGGCGGAACTCAAGGGAGGCTTCGCCGTCGTTCTTCACCACGTTGGGCAGCAGTCTCTTGACCGCACGGTCGGTGGGCTCGGCCACGTCCATGTCCAGGCCGATCAGGGCGGCCAACGGGTCCTGCCCCGTGCGGTCCTCGGGCTGGAGCATGGAGATGACGTCATTGATCAGGCTGCGGAGCAGATCGCGTTCGGCCGGTTCGAGGAAACCGGTAATGCCTTTGAGTCCGTACTTGAATGCCTTAGCCACGCTTCCCCTTACCCTGGCCCGGACCGCCGGACTTTCCTGACTTGCCGCCGGGGCCCCCGCTGGCCTTTTCCACAGTGGCCCAGAGTCCAAACCCGTGCATGGCCACCGCGTGGCGCTCCACCTGTTCCTTGCTGCCCGAGGCGACGATGGAGCGGCCCTTCTTATGGACTTCCATCATCAGCTTGTTCGCCTTGGTCTCGGAGTAGCCGAAGTAGCTTTGGAACACATAGCTGACGTAGCTCATGAGATTGACGGGATCGTTCCAGATCACCAGGTTCCAGGGGATGTCCGGAGCGGTCAGGGAGTCGGTGGACTCTGCCGTGCCGGTCCGGACGCCCTCCTGTGTATCAGGGCCGGGCGCAACGCTTATGGTCATCTGTACATTCTATGAGGATGAAGGGCCCCCGCTGGCGAGGGCCCCGCGGCGAAGCGAAGCGAGACGTGGGAGCCGGTGGGTGGGCCCCCGCTGGCGAGGGCCCCGCGGCGAAGCGAAGCGAGACGTGGGAGCCGGTGGGTGGGCCCACGCCGTCGAGGGCCCCGCGGCGAAGCGAAGCGAGACGTGGGAGCCGGTGGGGACTAGAGTGATTTTCGTGAGCACCTCCGCCGGCTGGGACCATCCCCGCACGTCCTTTTACACAGACCACTACGAGCTGACCATGCTGCAGGCGTCCCTCCACTCGGGGGCGGCGCACCGCAGATCTGTGTTCGAGGCTTTCGCACGGCGCCTTCCCGACGGCCGGCGCTACGGGATCGTGGCCGGCACAGGGCGCCTCCTGGAGGGGATTGCAGACTTCCGCTTCGGCGAGGCGGAACTGGAGTTCCTGGAACGTACCAAGGTGGTCAACCGCGAAACCCTGGAGTATCTGGCCAGCTACCGGTTCGCAGGCGACATCTGGGGCTATGCCGAGGGCGAGGCCTACTTCCCCAACTCCCCGATCCTGGTCGTGGAGGGCACGTTCGCCGAAGCCTGCATGCTGGAGACCTACCTGCTGTCCGTGCTTAACCACGACACCGCCATTGCCTCCGCTGCGTCCCGCATGGTCAGCGCTGCCGGCGGCCGGCCCTGCATCGAGATGGGCTCGCGGCGCACCCATGAGGAAGCCGCCACAGCCTCGGCCAGGGCGGCCATCATTGCCGGCTTTGACAGCACTTCGAACCTGGCGGCGGGCATCCGCTACGGCGTGAAGACCGTAGGAACAGCTGCCCACTCCTTCACGCTGCTGCACGACACCGAGCGGGAGGCCTTCGAGGCCCAGATTGCTTCACTGGGTGAGGGCACGTCCCTGCTGGTGGATACGTACGACGTCGAGAAGGCCGTCCGGACGGCCGTTGAGCTGGCAGGGCCCCGGCTTGGCGCCGTCCGGCTGGACTCAGGCGACCTGGTGGCCCAGGCGCAGTGGGTGCGCCGGCTCTTGGACGACCTGGGGAACGAGCACACCAGGATCGTGGTCACCTCCGACCTGGATGAATATGCAATCGCGGCCCTGCAGTCAGCCCCGGTGGACTCCTACGGCGTGGGCACGTCGCTGGTGACAGGCTCCGGTGCGCCCACGGCCAGCATGGTCTACAAGCTGGTCAGCCGGGCGGACAACGACGGCAACTTCGTTCCCGTGGCCAAGGCGGCCAAGAACAAGGTCAGCGTGGGCGGCCGGAAGTATGCGCTGCGGAAACTGGACGAACGCGGCACCGCCACTGCGGAAGTGGTAGGCGTGGGCCACCGGCCGGAGGACGACGGCAACGACCGTCCGCTGCTGCAGCAGTTCATGAAGAACGGCGAGCTGCTGCCCGGCTGGACCGGGCACGAGGGCGTGCTCCGCGCGCGGCAGCGCCATGCGGACTCCATGGCGGAACTGCCGCCCGTGGTTAACCGCCTGCAGCGAGGGGACGCCGCAATCCCTACGATCTACGAGGAGCACTGATGGCCCGCGCATTGATCATCGTGGACGTCCAGAACGATTTCTGCGAGGGCGGCTCGCTCGCCGTTCCCGGCGGGGCGGCCGTGGCCGGCGCCATCAGCGAGTACCTGGACGCCCACCACAACGACTTCGACCACGTGGTAGCGACCCAGGACTGGCACATCGATCCCGGCAGCCACTTCTCCGACACGCCCGATTACAGGGACAGCTGGCCGAGGCACTGCGTGGCCGGCACCCGCGGAGCCGAGCTCCACCCGGACCTGGACACCGAATACATCGACGCGTACTTCCGGAAGGGCCAGTTCGCGGCCTCATACTCAGGCTTCGAAGGCCTGCTGGCCCCCGAAGACGCCGTGCCCACCGGGGAGCGCCAGCCCGGGCTGCCCGGCGGTGCCGGCGCGCCTGAGTCCGACGAGGATGCCATCGGCCTTGACGACTGGCTCCAAAGCCACGACGTGGAGGACGTGGTGGTGGTCGGCATCGCCACCGACTACTGCGTGAAGGCAACCGCCCTCGATGCCGTCCAGGCCGGCTACGGGGTGACCGTGGTCCGCTCGTTGACCGCGGGAATCGCCGGGGACCTGGAAGACACCGTCGCCGAGCTGGAACTCGGCGGGGCGGACGTCGCCTGAGCCGCTACTTGCGGCCCACGAACCAGTCCTGAAGCTTGCGCAGCCGGGACTTCAGCTGCTCCTCGTTGGCCTGTGCCACGGGAGGGCCGCCGCAAACTGTGCGGAGCTTGGTGTGCACCACGCCGTGCGGCGTGCCGGTCCTGGCAGCCCAGGCGGCCACATTCTTGGCCAGCTCATTGCGAAGGTCCATCAGCATCCGGTGGTCCGGAACGGCGGGGACCTGGCTTTCTGCAGCCGCGGGCGCCTTCCGGTTCTTGCGGTTCAGCTGTTCGTGCTGGCGCTGGCGCAGCAGCGTGCCCACCTGCTCGGCATCCAGCAGGCCCGGGATGCCCAGGAAGTCCATTTCGTCGTCGGACCCAACTTCACCGCCGGTGCCGAACTCGCCGCCGTCGAACAGGACCCTGTCAAAGGAAGCCTGCGAATCCAATGCCTCGAACTTGCCCTTGGTGAGGCTGTCCGAGGCTTTGTCCTCCCGGTTGGCCTCCTCCATCAGTGAATCTTCCGGGTTAAAAAGGCCGTCGCCGTCCTCTTTTTCCGGCCGGTCCAGAGCATGGTCCCGCTCCATTTCCATGGAGTTGGCCAGCGCCATCAACTGGGGCACGGAGGGCAGGAAGACCGACGCCGTCTCGCCCCTTTTGCGGGCACGCACAAAGCGTCCCACGGCCTGGGCGAAAAAGAGCGGGGTGGAGGTGGAGGTGGCGTAGACGCCCACGGACAGCCGGGGCACGTCCACGCCCTCGGACACCATGCGGACAGCCACCATCCAGCGCTTGTCGCCGGCGGAAAATTCCTCGATCTTGCTCGACGCCTTGGCGTCATCGGACAGGATGACCGTGGGTGACTCGCCCGTAATCCTCTTCAACTGCCCCGCGTAGGCCCGCGCATCCTCGTGGTCGGTGGCGATCACCAGGCCGCCCGCGTCCGGAACCGTGCGGCGGACCTCGCTGAGCCGTTTGTCGGCACCGGCCAGGACCGCGGGGATCCACTCCCCCGCCGGGTTCAGCGCAGTCCGCCAGGCGTGGCTGGTGATGTCCTTGGTGACAGCGGCTTCGCCCAGGGAGGCGGCCATTTCCTCGCCGGCGCTGGTGCGCCAGCGCATCTGGCCGGAGTAGGCCATGAACATTACGGGCCGCACCACATGGTCGCGGAGGGCGTTGCCGTAGCCGTAGGTGTAGTGGGCCTTGGAACGCCGGATGCCGTCGCGGTCCTCGGCGTACTCCACGAACGGGATGGGTGAGGTGTCTGAACGGAACGGGGTACCGGTGAGGGACAGCCGTCGCACCGCGGGATCGAACGCCTCGCGCAGGCCGTCGCCCCAGGACAGGGCTTCGCCGCCGTGGTGGATCTCGTCCAGGATCACCAGGGTGCGTGCTGCCTCGGTCTTGGCCCGGTGCAGCAGCGGCTTGCTGGCCACCTGGGCGTAGGTGACCGCGACGCCGATGAAACCGCGGCCGTGCTGGCCGTCGGAGTTCTTGAAGTTGGGGTCGATGGCGATTCCCACCTTGGCTGCCGCGTCCGCCCACTGCCGTTTCAGGTGGTCCGTTGGTGCCACGATGGTCACCCGGTTGACGGCACCGGAGTCGATCAGCGTGGACGCGATCCGGAGCGCGAAGGTAGTTTTACCGGCGCCGGGGGTGGCCACCGCGAGGAAGTCGCGGGGGCTGTTCTTCAGGTAGAGGTCAAGGGCTTCCTGCTGCCAGGCACGCAGTTTCGGGGCGGTTCCCCAGGCTGCGCGTTCCGGGTACGCCGGAGGCAGGGTGGGGCCGCCAAAGAGCGTCTCCGTCACTATTTGCTGTTGCCCGAGTCCCCCGGACCCTTCCCGCCGTCGTTGCCCGGCCGGAGGCCTTCATAGACTTCCTTGCATTCGGGGCACACCGGGAACTTCTGGGGATCCCGGCCCGGGGTCCAGACCTTGCCGCACAGGGCAATGACGGGTTCCCCGGTCATCGCGGACTCCATGATCTTTTCCTTGCGCACATAGTGGGCAAAGCGCTCCCGGTCGCCCGGTTCCACCTCCTGGCGCAGTTCCTCGCGCTCAATGGTGGCCGTGGACGTTCCAGCTCCGGAAAGCTCGCGCATCGGGTCGTTTTCGAGAGGGTCCGTCATGCTAGTCATGGCATCCATCTTAGCCGTTCCCCCGGCGGCGCGTCCGACGGCGGCGCGCCCGTTGCCGGAGTACGCCACCGGCCGCCGTCGTACCTTTTTGCCCCGGTGGGGCACGTCCGGAAGGCCGCTACAACCCCTGCCATGCGGGCTTGTTCTCATAGGTATGACGGTAGAAATCGGCCAGTTTCAGGCCTGAGGCGGCAGCCTCGTCCAGCAGGACGGTGGCGTGCGGATGGAACTGCAGCACAGACGCCGGGCAGATCGCAGCCACCGGACCCTCCACGAAATCGCGGACTGCCTGCGCTTTCTGCGCCCCCGTGGCGAGCAGGATCACGTGGCGGGCTTCCATGATGGTGCCCAGGCCCTGGGTAATGACGTGGTGCGGCACCTCGGACAGGCTGTTGAAGAACCTGGCATTGTCCCGGCGTGTCTGTTCCACCAGGCTCTTGATCCGCGTCCGCGAAGCGAAGGACGAGCCCGGTTCATTGAACCCGATGTGCCCGTCAGTGCCCAAGCCCAGCAGTTGCAGGTCAACGCCGCCGGCAGCGGCAATTGCCTGCTCATAGGCTTCGCAGGCAGCGGGGATGTCGTCCGCCCTTCCGTCCGGACCGTGGACGTTCTCCGGTGCAATGTTCACCCGGTTGGTGAACTCCCGGCGGACCACCTCACGGTAGGACTCAGGATGGCCCGCAGGCAGGCCCACGTATTCATCCAGCGCGAATGCCGAGGCCCTGCTGAAATCAAGGCCTTGTTCGTGCCGGGCCGCAAGCTCGTCATAGACGGGAAGCGGTGAGGACCCCGTGGCCAGGCCAAGGACAGCCTCCGGCTTGCGCCGGAGGAGTTGTTCGATGGCGTCGGCCGCGAGTCTTCCAATCTGCCTTCTGCCGCCGAGGATCACGATTTCCATGTTGTCCCTTCCGTGGAGCCGTCAGCGGTTGACGTTTACCTGTGCCAGGAGCTCCGGCCCCCGCGCGTCAAGCCATTTGCCGCCCAGCCGGACACCGGCCAGGAAGAGGGCCAGGCCCAGGACGATGCCCGCGGCAAGGTTGAGCCAGCCGAACAGTACGTTTCCCGTGATGGCGTGTGCCGCCAGCAGCACGGCTTCGGGCAGCACCAGGACCATCAGGACCAGCATTCCCACGAACTGCACGGCCATGGTTTGCCCCACGTTGCCCGGCGGCTTCTTGAAGGGGCTGTCACCCGGCAGCGGGACCGTGACCGTGTACCGGGCCGACACCACCGAGGACAATCCCAGCCCGGTGAAGAGAATCCCCAGGCTCAGCCCCAGTTGTCCGGGCAGCGCGGCCCAGTTCCGGGTGAAGGCTGCATAACCGATGGAGAACACCAGGACCACCGGCAGGGCGAAGGCCATGCATGCCAGCGCCCTGCCCAGCCTGTCGGCCACGCCGCGGACCCCGGTGGCCAAATGCAGCGCAAACGCGGTGTTGTCGTAGGAGACGTCGGCTGAGATGGACCAGGCCAGGATGAAAGCGGACACGGGGGCCAGGAAGGCCAGGCTGCCGTAGCTTCCGGTCTGCGTCCCCTGGAACCCCAGCACCACCGGGAGCAAGGGGATGACCACCAGGGACCCGGAGTAGCGGGGGTCCCGGATCCAGTATGTGAGCGACCTCGCCATTACGGCACCGGCCGGGGTGGCTGGAAGCACGCCGAACAGTCCCAGCCTGCCGCCGCGGCGCTTCCCGGCTCCGGCGTACGGCGGAGTGACCAGCGCCCGCTCAAGCAGCAGTTTCCAGCACCACGCCAGGAGTCCCAGGACCGCCACCGACACCAGCAGCTTCACCGCTGCCTCCGCGGGCCGGCCGGATGCGACGTCGCCGCCGAGTGCCCAGGGCGCCCCCAGCGGCGTCCACGCAAGGGTACGGGCGAACTCCGGCAGGAATCCCGCGGACGCGGAAACGCTGCGGCCAACCCCTGCAACGATGGGCCCCAGCAGGACCAGGGGCACCATGAAGGCAATGGCGCTGATGTCCTTGAAGCGCCGGGAGGCAGCCAGGCTTGCCGTCGCGGTGGTAACCACCTTGGCCAGCACGACGCAGGTCATCACCCCAAGGCAGGCGCCCACCAGGGCGGCGAGCGCCGGAAGCACATCACGGGACCAGGTCACCACGGTGGCCAGGGCAACGAGCGTGGTGGCCACCCCTGGGATTCCGATCAGGCCGCCCAGGGCAAGGCCGGTGAGCATTTGCTTCATGGGGATGGCAAAGGTGCTGAAGCGGGACGGGTCCAGCGTCATGTCCGTGGCGGAGGCCACCACCGGAATCACGCCCCATCCGATCAGCGCGGCGGAACCGCCCAGGATTACAGCTGTATGGGCGGTTTCGGCCCCTGCGTTCCTGAGCAGGACAAGGACGATGATGAGGGTTGACACCACCCCCAGTGCGTACAGCCCGGCGATGGCCATGCCTACCAGCTGCCATGGGCTGCGCCGCAGGCCATTGCGCAGCAGCGCGAGCTTGAGCCTCAGAAGATGCGCAACCATTCCAGCCCCTCCGTGTGGCTGTGGCCGCCGACAAGCTGCACGAACCGCTCTTCCAGGGAGGCCCCGGCCCGGACCTGGTCCACTGTTCCCGCAGCCAGGAGCCGGCCGCGGGCCACCACCGCGGCGTGGTCGCACATGCGCTGCACCAGGTCCATGACGTGGCTGGAGACGATCACTGTTCCGCCGGAGGCGACGTACCGGTCAAGGATGGAGCGGATGTTCGTTGCCGACACGGGGTCCACGGCTTCGAACGGCTCGTCCAGGACCAGGAGCCGTGGGGCGTGGATCAACGCGGAGGCCAGGGCGATCTTCTTGGTCATGCCGGCCGAGTAGTCCACCACCAGCGTTCCCGCATCCTCGGTGAGGTCCATGGCCGCCAGCAACTCCCCCACGCGTGCGGCCACCACGGCCCTGTCCATGCCGCGGAGCAGCCCGGCATAGGTAATCAGCTGCTCACCCGTCAGCCGGTCGAACAGCCGGACGCCGTCGGGCAGGATCCCCATGAGGCGTTTGGCTTGCAGCGGGTGCTGCCACACATCTACGCCGTGCACCACCGCGGTGCCGAAATCCGGACGCAGGAGGCCTGTGGCCATGGACAACGTGGTGGTCTTGCCTGCACCGTTGGGGCCGACGATGCCGAAGAACGACCCGGCCGGCACTTCCAGGCTGATGCCGTCCACGGCGATCTTCCCACCGAACCGCTTGGCCAGCCCACGGAGGGAAAGGGCCGCCATGGGCCCGGAATTCGATGCCTGGTCAGGTATCGGAGCAGTCATGGTGCCAGCCTAGTCCGCGGACCAGCGCCGCGGGGGTGCGAAACTAACGTCATGGACATCGCGTTGGGCCTGCTGGTCATCGTTGCTGTGGTGTGCGCCGGCAGCGCGCTGGGCCGCAAACTCAATATCCCGGTTCCCCTGCTGCTGGTCCTGGCCGGAGTAGCGGGATCGTTCCTGCCGTTCATTCCCTCGGTGGAGCTGAATCCGGAACTGGTCCTGGTCGGTCTCCTGCCTCCGCTGCTTTACGCAGCCGCGTTCCGGACATCGCTGTTCGACTTCAAGGCCAACCGCCGCTCCATTGGGCTGCTGTCCGTGGGGTACGTCATTTTTGGCACCCTGGGCGTGGGCGCGGTGGTCTGGTGGCTGTTCCCCGAGATCCCGCTTGCTGCGGCCATCGCCCTGGGTGCGGTGGTGGCACCGCCGGACGCGGTGGCCGCGACGGCCATCGCACGGAAAGTGGGCATGCCCCGCCGTATCGTCAACATCCTGGAAGGCGAATCGCTGGTCAACGACGCCACCGCGCTTGTATGTCTTCGGGCAGCGGTGGCGGCCATTGCGGGCTCCGTCTCCGTGCTGGATGTTGCCGGCGGCTTCGTGCTGGCGGCCGGCGGCGGCCTGGTGGTGGGTCTCGCGGCCGCGTACGTCCTCACCGAAATCCGCAAGCGGGTCAGCAACGTGGCCATCAACACCTCGACGTCCCTCATGGCGCCTTTCGTTGCCTTCCTCCCCGCCGAGGTGATACACGCATCCGGGGTGCTCGCCGTCGTCGTCACCGGCCTGGTGATGGGCACCAAGGCGCCGTCGATGCCCAACGGCGCTGCCAGGCAAAGCGCACGGAGCAACTGGGACACCGTGCAGTTCCTGCTGGAAAATGCCGTCTTCCTGCTTATTGGCCTGCAGGTACGGACCATCGTGGACAGCGTCCAGGACGATTCCCTGGGCGCCGGGCGGGTTTGGCTTGGCTGCGCCGTCATCCTGGTGGCGGTGCTGCTGCTGCGCCCGGTCTGGGTCTTTCCCGCCACCTACCTGCCCCGCCTGATTCCCGCCGTTCGGCGGGCGGACCCGGCACCGCCCTGGGAGATGCCCGCCATCGTGTCCTGGGCCGGCATGCGCGGCGTGGTCACCCTGGCCGCCGCCCTGACGCTGCCCGGAGACCTGGAGCACCGCAACGTGCTGGTCCTGGCAGCCATGGTGGTGGTCGGCGGCACGCTGGTGCTGCAGGGGTTCACCCTGCCCGCACTCGTCAGGGCCCTGCGGGTGCCGGGACCGGACAGGCGCGAGGACGCGCTGAACCAGGCTTCCCTGATGCAGCGCGCCACCGCAGCAGGGATCGAACGGCTGGAGCAGCTGCGCCGCGAGAGTGATCCGCCGGAGGTGATGGACATGCTCCGGCGGCGGACCCATGAGCGGGGGCTGGCGGCGTGGGAGCGGCTGGGCAGGCCGGCGGCTGAGGCGGCCACCCCCAGCCAGCGCTACGCACAGCTGCGGATGGCCATGCTGGAGGCCGAAAGGGACAAGGTCCTGGAACTCAGGCGGGGCGGGGACTTCGCGCATGAAGTCCTCAGTGAAGTCCTGGAGCGCCTCGATGTCGAAGAGTCGATGCTCGACGCCTCCTTCAACGAGGTCGCCGCTGCCGACGGTGGCGGGGGCGAGGGGTTGTCCCAGCCGGGCGGCGTTTGCGACCACCTGACCGCTGCCATGCCGTCCCCGGTCCCCGGTGACCCGTACTGCGCGGAGTGTGAGCGGGAGGGTACCACTCCGGTTCACCTGCGGATGTGCCTGGCCTGTGGAAACGTGGGGTGCTGCGACTCCTCCGCCGGGCGGCACGCCAGCCGCCATTACAAGGAGACGGGGCACCCTGTCATGCGCAGCGTGGAGCCCGGGGAAGACTGGCGCTGGTGCTACGTGGACGATCTCCTGGGCTGACAGCCGCCGGCCTCAGGGCGCTTTGCGGATCCGGATGGGGCCCTTGGCCGTGACAGGGTCCACCACGGAACCGCCCTGGGTGATGTGGACTTTGCCCGCGTCAACCAGGCGCCGCGCAGCTTTCCGGGCGGGCTCCATGAGGTGCCGCCATTCATCCCCGCCCACGGCCCTGGCCGCATCGGACGGGCAAATGGTGGACGTGGACGCCCTTGCTGCCAGCAGCTCCAGGATTTTCGCTTCCAGCTGCCGGCCAACACCGTCCTGCGGATCCGTTCCGCCGGGGCCTGCCATCGTGGACTTCCGCGTCAGAAGGTACGCCGCGGGACGGCGCGTTCGTACTGGGGCGGCCAGGAAATGTCATAGCCCAGTTCAAAGGCGGCGCGGAGCCACCAGTGGGGGTCGCGCAGGGCCGCGCGCGCGATGAAGACGCCGTCAGCCTGTCCGGTGGCAATGGCGTGCTCAGCCTGGCCGGGAGTGGTCACCAGGCCCACCGTCCCGGTGGCAACTCCGGCTTCTTCCCGGATGGCGGCCGAGAACCCGGTCTGGTAGCCCAGACCCGGTTTGATCTGCTGGTGCGCCACCGCCCCGCCGCTGGAGACGTCCACCAGGTCCACCCCGTGCGCCGCAGCCTCCCTCGACAACCGGACCGAGGCCGCCTGGTCCACGCCGCCGGACGCCCAGTCGGTGGCCGAGATCCGGAGCAGCAAGGGCATGGAATCGGGAATCACGGCGCGGACGGCGTCAACCACGGCCAGCATCAGCCGGTTCCGTCCGGTCTCGTCCCCGCCCCACTCATCGTCACGCTGGTTGATCAGCGGACTCTGGAACTGGTGCAGGAGGTAGCCATGTGCCCCGTGGATTTCCATGGTGTCAAAGCCGGCGTCCACTGCCCGCACAGCTGCGGCGGCGAAGTCAGCGATGACGCCGTGGATCTGTTCCACTGTCATGGCGGCGGGGGCCGCGTAGCCTTCAAATGAGGTGGTGGATGGTCCAAGAGTGTCCCACCCGCCCTCGGATGGGGGAACGCTGCCGCTCTTGCCGGAGAACGGCCAGTACGTCGATGCCTTCCGGCCCGCGTGGGCCAGCTGCACACCGATTTTTGTTCCGGCAGTTCCATTGCGGTGGACGAAGGAAATAATCCGTTCCCAGGCTTCGGCCTGTTCGTCGTTGTACAGGCCTGCGTCCCTGGGACTGATACGGCCCTCGGCGTTCACCGCCGCGGCCTCCGTGAGGATCATCGCCGCGCCGCCCACGGCGAAGCCGCCCAGGTGCACCAGGTGCCAGTCGTCCGGGACCCCGGGGGCGGCGTCGGGATCGCAGCTGTACTGGCACATGGGTGAGACCCATCCCCGGTGCTGCAGTTCCATGGACCGCAGCGTCAGCGGCTGGAAGAGGGCCGGCACTAGAACAGCACCCGCGCAAGCGCCTGGCGCGCCTTGGCGACGCGGTCGTCCCCGGCTCCAACGACATCGAACAGTTCCAGCAGGCGGACCCGGGCGGCCTCACGCTCCGGGCCGAAGTTCCGGCCTATGAACGCCACCAGGCGGTTCAGGGCGTCCTCCACGTGGCCGCCTGCCACATCAAGGTCCGCCACCCCGAACTGCGCTTCAATGTTGTCCGGCTCGTTGGCCGCCAGTGCCCGGAGGGCTTCGCTGTCCTGGGCGGAGACGGCCTGCAGCCGGCCCATCAGTTCCACCTGGGCCAGCCCTGCCTTGGCTTCATGGTCAGCCGGCATTTCCTTCAGCGCCTGGCGGTAGGCATCTGCCGCTGCGGCATAGTCCCCGGCTTCGATTGCGTCGTAAGCGGCCTGGTGCAGCGGCGGCAGCGGTGCAGGTTCCTGTTCCGTGCCGTCCCCTGCGTCCAGGCTGCCGGTAACGCCGTTGGCAGCGGCCACCTTGAGGAGTTCGTCGAAGAGGCCGCGCACCTGCTGTTCCTCCGCAGCACCCTGGAACAGGGGCACCGGCTGTCCCTTGATCACGGCGACAGCGGTGGGGACGGCCTGCACCTGGAAGGCCTGGGCAAGCTGCGGGAACGCTTCAATGTCCGCTGCACCCAGGACCAGGCGGCCGCCGTAGGAGGCAACCACGCGGTCCAGGGTTTCGAGCATCCTGCCGGACTCCGGGGAGTAGGGGGCCCACAGGGCGAACACCACCGGGACCTGCGCGGACAGCTCCACCAACTGCTGGAAGTTGGCTTCGGTGACATTGACCTCGAGCTCAGGACCGGCGGCGGCGGCCGGCTGCGCTCCCTGGCCTGCGCCTCCGACAGGAGCGGACGGGGCTGCGGCACTGGAGGGAGTTGCGGTGCGCTTCAGCGAAGAAAGGTCGACGGCGCCGCGCAGGTTAAGCGGGTTGGCAGCGGCAGGAGGGACTGGGCGGGAAGCTGGCGAACTCATGTTTCCCACTCTAGCCACTCCGGCCGCTGCCGGTGGTAATGCAGTCGGGCCCTACTTGAAGCTGGCCCCGACCAGGCCGCGGGTGGCGGCAACGAGCTTCATGGGGTCAGTGGATCCGGCCGGCGGCACGTAGACCGCCATGGATTCGGCAAAGCTCAGGACCATGCCCGTAGTGGTTTCCTTGCCGCCGGCGAGGGCGGCGGCATCGTCACCGATGCTGAGTTTGTCGCCGGCTGCCTTGGGGGTGCCTTCAAAGCCGAAGTTGATCCGGCCCAGGACCAGGGCACCGCCGTCCGAGGTGCGGAACACCACGGTGCTCTCGGGAACCACCTTGTGCGTGAAGGAGAAGTTTCCGTTGTCTCCGGACTTCACCACTTCCGCCTGGTAGGACAGGGTATCGGCGATGTACGGCGAAGACTGGCCCTCGACGAGCTTGTCCTTGAACGGTGAGTCTGCGGACGTCAGCCGGTCGGCGAGCCCGGACATGGCTTCCTCGCCGCTGTAGAGCAGCCCGGTCTTGTCGGACGGCGCCACCGTTTGGGTACCGCCGCGGCTGATCGTGGGGAATGTAGTGCCTGGCTGCAGCGGGGTGGTTTCCATCAGCTTGTAGTTCTCGCGCGGCGACTGCTGGACCAGGGTCAGGATTTGCGGGACCACGTTGCCGTCTCCCTGGGTTACCGCCAGCACGGAGCGCGGCCATGAGCGGTCGCTGGTGACAACGGTGGTCAGGAGCTTGGTGGAGCGGACCGGCATTCGAGCCGCGTAGGAAGCCACCTGGGAGCGGATCTTGTAGTTTTGCGTGCGCACCTCCAGCTCCGGGCCGGCTACGCGGTCCCCGAGCTTCGCGGCGTCCTTGGCTGCGTCACCGGCATCGGTGGCACTGGAGACCTGTTCCAGGATCCGGCGGAACTGGGCATCCAGCAGCACCGGCGACCCGGTGGATTCCTTGGCTGCCGAGGTGCTGCCGGAGGGCTGGGGGCTGGGCGTGGCCGCCTGTGCAGCAACGACCGGGCCGGCAAGCACTGCTGCTGCCACGCCGGCTGCCACCATGGTGATCCTGGAGGACAACGATGGCGACTGCCCGTTGGGGCCGTTGTTCCCCGAGCCGGTGTCATGGGAACCAGCGGTATGGGTTTCGGGGCCTTGGGGGGCCGCCTTCCGGGCCCACGGGGCCGGAGTGCGGCCGCCGCCCTGCCCGTTCTTCCCGCGTGTGTGGAGCAGTGCCAGCGCGATGCCGCCGATGATCAGCAGGCCGCCCAGGACCATCAGCGGAACAGCCCAGGGCGTGGACGTGTCGTTGGGGAACGTCATGGACACCGAGGCAGGCGCCGGCTTGGTTCCGTCGGCGGCAAGCAGGAGGCTCCAGTCTCCGTCCGCGGGCGGCGTCCACGTGTATTCGAGTTCGCCACTGGCGTTCTCATTGGATACCCACAGGTCCGAACCGGCGGGGTTGGGGGCGGTTGCGTCGCCGTCCGCGTGGTCAACCGTGAGGGACTTTTCGTCCTCGGAAACCCCCGTGATGGTGTTGTGGGCGGTCTTGCCCACCCAAGCGCTGACATCATCAGGCCGGCCGGTGGCCAGCATGAAATTGCCGTCGCCCTGGACGGTGATCTTGACGGGCCCGTCATGCAGGGTGCGCAGCTTCTGGTCGATGACGGTCAGGGGTGCGGCTGCGGAATCAGCCGGCAGTGATGCCGTGAACGTCTCGGAAGGAGCCCAGATGGTTCTCTGGCCGATACCGGCCAAAAGTGTCAGGAGGCCGAGCAGCACGAGTGCGGCTGCAGTCTTTAAACGCAAGGGAAACACCTATCATCAGCGGGGGTTTACCTTCAATAGTAACCTTTTTGTTACCAGGGGCCCCCTCCGCGCCTCCCGGAACGGACGTTTGCTGGACGCCCCGATGCGCTTCCGGCTCTTCGTGACAAGCCTGCTGATAGTGTTTGCGATGATCATCACACCGGCCCGCCCAAGCGGCGCCACGCACGGAACAGGCCCCCAAAACCAGTGACTGACAAGACGGATCCGTCCATGGCGGCAGCCGGAGATCCCGGGGAAGCCCAGCGCCCCGTCCCGGCTGCAATACCTCCCCTGGGCATGGCAGCGGCACACCGGAGGGGCACTGCTGCGGCCGCGCTCGGCCAGGTGGTCCGGCGGCTGCGCCAGCCGCTGCCCGGAGCCCAGCCGAGGCTCCGCTTCGAGATGCCGCCGGAGTTCACCGGACAGACGCCGGAAGCGGACCACGAAGGGGAAGAGGAGCCGCAGTTCGGGCACCCGGGGCCGCGCATGTCGCCCCAGCATCCGCTGTACATGGGCTTCATGGGAACAGTGGGCGTGGGACTGGCGCTGCTGGTGTACTGGATCGGCTCACACACGACGCAGCTGCTGCTGTGGATCGTCGCGGCGCTGTTCATAGCGCTGGGGCTCGAACCCGTGGTGGGCTGGCTCGAAAACCGGAAGATTCCCCGGCCGGCCGGCATCCTGGTCTCAGTGGCCGTCCTCATGGGCGCCGTCGTGGGTTTCTTCGCCACCCTCATTCCCACCATCGTTGAGCAGGTGTCCGAGATCGTGCGGCAGGCGCCCGACTGGGTGCACAACTTCATGGATTCCGAGCTCTTCCGCAGCCTCGATGACCAGTTCGGACTCCGCGACCGCATCACCGAAGAAGTGAATAAGTTCGTCAACGACCCCGCCGCGATGGGCGGCATTTTCGGGGGTGTGGTGGGTTTCGGATCAACGGTGGCCAACGGCCTCTTCGGCGCCCTGATCGTTTTGGTGCTGAGCCTGTATTTCCTGGCAGCCCTGCCGGCCATGAAAAAGTGGGGCTACCGCCTCGCCCCGCGCTCCCGGCGGAAGCGGGTGGCCGCCCTCTCCGAGGAGATTACGCGGTCCGTCGGAAACTACGTGATCGGCCAGGCCTGCGTGGCCCTGCTCAACGCCACCTTCGCCTTTGTGGTGATGTCCATCGTCGGCGTTCCCTTCGCCCTGCTCCTGGCGTTTGTGGTGGTCCTGCTGGCATTCATCCCCCTGGTGGGCGGCATGATCGCAGGCATCGTGGTAACCCTCGTGTCCCTCACCGAGGGCTGGCAGGTGGCCGCCGTCTACGCCATCTGCTACTTCGCCTACCTGCAGTTCGAGGCGTACTTCATTTCACCGCGCATCATGCAGAAGGCCGTCGCCGTTCCCGGGGCGGTGGCGGTGATCTCCGTAATTGCCGGCGGCAGCCTGCTGGGCGTGCTCGGCGCCCTGATCGCCATTCCCACCGCAGCCGCAGTCCTGCTCCTGGTCCGCGAAATCTACATCGTGCGGCAGGACCAGCACTAGCAGCTTTGAGCAGGGGCCGCTTCCCGGTGGCATGGCTTCCGGGCGGTCCTAAGGGCGGCCACCCTTTAGGCAGAGGCGGTCGCCGTCGGGCCGTCCCATTCCTGCGGCAGCTCCGCGCCTGACTGCCCGGGGCTGACCTGCGCCACGATGTCATTGAGGACCCGCGCGGCGTACTTCTCCCCCACCCACAGGTGCTTCGCCCCGGCCACGCCCACCACGCGGGCCTGGGGCACCAGGCTGAACCGTTGCGCCGCCTCGGCGGGCTGCAGGAAATCATCGTGCTCCGGAACCAGGACCAGAAGCGGCTTGCCCGATTCCGCCCACAGCTGCAGGTGCTTGTCCGTGGCACGGTGCAGCGGCGGGGACAGCAACACGGCGCCCTCAATCTGCGGGGCAACCGGTTCAACAGCGCCATACATCAGGGCCAGCTCGGTCCCGAACGACCAGCCGACCAGCCAGCGGTTGGGCAGGCCCCGTTCCACGGCGAAGCGGACCGCAGCCTCAACGTCCCGGCGTTCGCCGATTCCTTCCTCGAAGCCGCCGCTGCTGGTGCCGCGGGCGGACGCCGTGCCCCTGGTGTTGAAGCGCAGGACCGCGATCCCCGCCAGCGCCGGCAGGCGATAGGAAGCCTTGCGGTAGACGTGGGAATCCATGAAACCGCCGTGCGTCGGAAGTGGATGCAGCGTGATCAGCGTGGCCCGTACCGGCCCGGATTCGGGAAGGGCCAACTCCCCCACCAGCGTGTGGCCGTCCGCCGTGTGCAGCTCGATGTTCTCGCGCCTGGCGGGCAGGACAGTGGAGGCACGGATGGGAGCGGGGCCCGCGGATTGGGTGAACTGGTACGACGCCGGATCAAAAGTCATGCCTGCCAGCTTAGCGACAGCGGAGGTTCTTCTGCCCGCGCGGGTCAGCGGTAGCGGTAGCTGCGCGTCAACCAGCAGTTGGTATGCCAGTGCCGGCGTTCGGCCAGGCCGGCGGCTGCGCCAAAGAGGTGGTCGTCCTTCCACACCACCAGGTGCGCGACGCCGGGCAGCACGGCCGTGGAGCACTCGGGGCAGATGTAGGTCTTCTCGGCGTTCCTGGCAGTCATGGTCCGGACCATCCACTCGCCGTCCGGGGCACTTTCGCGGCGGACGATACCCGCCCGCGCACGCTCGAGGTCAAGCTCAGGCACGTCCCCGCTCCCCTTGCGTCCCGCACCCCTGCCGGAAGCAGGTCCCTTTCCGGAGACTGGACGGCGGGGACGGTTGGAACGCGGCATGTAACCATTCTGCCCCAGCTGCGCGACTGCCCGCCCCGCTCCCTGGTCCGCCTTGCCGCCCGCCGTCGTGCCGCCGTCGGACGTTCCCGGCCGGGCCCACGCGGTAGTCTGTACGGCGTGCGACTTGTCATAGCCCATTGCTCCGTTGATTACGTTGGCCGGCTCAAAGCCCATCTCCCCCTCGCCACCCGGCTGCTGCTGGTCAAGGCGGACGGCTCCGTGCTGGTCCACTCCGACGGCGGTTCCTACAAACCCCTGAACTGGATGAGCCCGCCGGCCAGGCTCAGGGTCTCGTCCCCCGACGAGGTAGACCTGGAACTTGGCGTGGTGGAGCAGTGGACAGTGCAGTCTGCCAAGACAGATGACCGGCTCATCATCAACATCCATGAAAAGATCAGCGAATCCTCCCACGACCTCGGCGTGGACCCCGGGCTGATCAAGGACGGCGTGGAGGCGGACCTGCAGCGCCTGCTCGCCGAGCAGATTGAAACGCTGGGCCAGGGCTACTCCCTGATCAGGCGCGAGTACTTCACCGCCATCGGCCCCGTTGACATCCTGGCCCGGGACGCCGACGGCGCCACGGTGGCCATCGAACTCAAGCGCAGGGGCGACATCGACGGCGTGGAGCAGCTCACGCGGTACCTGGAACTGCTCAACCGCGACCCCCTGCTGGCACCCGTCCGCGGCATTTTTGCGGCCCAGCAGATCAAACCGCAGGCAAAGGTCCTCGCCAACGACCGCGGAATCGACTGCGTCACGCTGGACTACGACGCCATGCGCGGGGTGGACGACAGCGAATCACGGCTCTTCTAGATTTCAACTGTTGCTCCAGGCACCAAATTGCCCCTTTCGCCGGAGCCGTGCGGTCACCTGTTTTTTACCTAATTTTTATCCTTTTTGTTGTGCGGGCCGTTGACCTGCGGGAACGGGCATGAAATTCTTATCTCAGTCTTTGTGTAGGTGTTTTTCATGCTCGCAAGACATGTTGCGAGCGCGAAGCTCCTGCAGCGCCGATCCCCTAAGGGGCCACGGCAAACCAGGATTCTTCTCGCGGAGTGACCAAGGGCGGCACGAGGTGTGCCGGTCTTAAAAAGTTCCACAATGAGGAGAAATAAATGGCACAGGGAACCGTGAAGTGGTTCAACGCTGAAAAGGGCTTCGGCTTCATCACCCCGGACGACTCCGATGGCGATGTCTTCGTTCACTACTCCGAGATCCAGACCGGCGGCTTCAAGACCCTCGACGAGAACCAGCGCGTTCAGTTCGAAATCGGCCAGGGCGCAAAGGGCCCGCAGGCCACCGGCGTCACTCTGGTCTAGTCACCCGCCGGCCGCTTCAGGCGGCTGTCACAACAAATGGTCCCCGGCAAATTTGCCGGGGACCATTTGTTTATTCCCAATTTCGCAAATGGAATGCGACTTTATTGATTCCCCCGCTTTAGCACCCACGGTTCACAGCCGCTGTTGAGGCGGTCAGGTGACCAATTTTCCGACCAGCCGGGCACCCTGCGCCAGGGACAGACCGGGCAGGTAAGCCCGGGTAAGTGCCCTGCCGATGGCCGGCAGATGCAGCGGGTCCTGGTAGTAAAGGTAGAGGGCGCGGTATTCGGGTTTGAACCGGGACTTGAAGGCCGCCAAGGACCGGAAGCCGTACACCGGCTCAAGTGCGCGGCCCACCAGGTCCAGGATCCGCACCAGATTCTGCGCGCCCTCATCGGTGGCCCCTGGATCTTCGTTCGCCTCGCTTTCGGCCGCACCATCCTGGGCGCCCGGCTGCCCGGCACCTCCCGGCTGCCCGCCGCCTGCCGGTGCTGCTGACCCTGCAGCGTTCTCCTGGCCGGTGTCCGGACGGGTTGCCAGCGGAGAGCCCGACAGCGAGATCACGTCAACCGAATCCCGCAACTCCAGCACGGCCGAGGCGATCAGGAACTCCATCACGCCCGGAAACCCCTCGCTGCCGCGGCGCATGACGTCCAGCGTCCTGCTCACCAGCCGGCCGTCGTCGTACACGGGCAGCCAGCTGGTCACTCCGTGGACAGCGCCGTTCCCGTCGACGGCCAGGCAGCAAAGGACTTCCTCGTCGTCGAGCTCGTCCACGCCGCCCAGCGTAAAGCCCATTTCCGGAACAGACTTGCCGGCCGCCCATTCCTCGGACACCTCGTTGAGCCGCAACCGGAGCGCCGCAGGGAGCGAGTGGTACGAGCCCCAGACGGCATGCACCCCCAGCTTCGCGGCACGGTTCAGGGCGGTCCGGACGTTCTGCCATTCCTTTCCCTTGAACTCCAGCTCGTTCAGCGCCAGGCGCGTCTCCTGCGCAACGGCCACCCGGGAAAAGCCGCGTTCCCGCAGCATTGGCCACATGGTGTCGTCGCAGGAATACAGCGCGGGTATCAGGGCCTGGCCGCGGCAGTAGTCCAGGAAGCCTTCCGTGACCTGCTGCTCCGCTCTTCGGTCGCCGATGGCGCCGCCCAGGGTCAACGCCACCGTCCCGTGCTGCTGGAAAGGCATGGCACCGGCACCGTCCGGGCTGAACCAGTAGGTGTTCGGCTCCCACAGCGCCATCCAGGACAGCGGGCCCCCGCCCTGATGGAGTAGTTCGCGCGCGCGGTCCCGGTCCTGCCGGCCGAAGTTCAGGCCGTGGTTCCGGCCCACCAGCACCCACCACACAGCCACCAGGGCCACAAGCCAGAACACCGGACCGGAATAGGCGAACAGTATGGCCTCCGCGCTGGCCTGGTCCGGAAAGACCCTGCGGAATTGCTGTGGAATCGGCACCGGAACGTACTGCCGCGCCAATTCGGCGAACAGGCCCAGCAGCCCGCCGTCGCGGGCCAGTCCCCCGGATAAGAACCAGGCCACGGTATAGGAACCGGCGAGGACCAGCCATGTCCCGCAGACCACGGCCGCCAGTACGCGGCGGGCACCCGGGCGGGTCTGTACGCGGAACTGCCGGCGGTTGAGCCACAAGATGACGGCCAGCAACAGCGGGACCACCACCAGCGGAAGCACGTGGGCGAAAGCAGAGGACAGCGGGGTTGAATGTGTGCCCTGGAGCCGCGACGGGACGAGGGCGAACAGGGTAAGGTACACGGCCGCCAGGGCCGTGACTACCAACTGGATGGTCAAGGCGATGTTGAGGGCGAGCCGGCGGCCGCGGCGCATGCCGTCCGCGCAGATCAGCAGCAGGATGACCGGTACCACCGCCAGGGCCAGGCCAAACGGTCCTGCGAAACCTGCCCTTCCTGTTTCCAGACATGAGGCGTCAACTGTTGCCCCGCAGTTGAACACCAGCTGGCTGAGCGTGGGCATCGGACTCAGCACGACGTCCCGCAGCAATGCCAGCGGACCGGTTGGCGCACGGGTGATGCCGGTCAGGATGGGACCCACAGCGAACACGGCAACGGTGAGCGCCAGCAGGTTCCTGGTCTCCCGGCCCGTGGACCGGTGGCGGTGCAGCCGCCCCTGGTCCCCCTGGATCCACCAGCCCGCAAGGAGACCCAGAAGGGCGCCGATGAGGCCAATGACCGTTTCGGCATGCCCCACGTACAGGACCAGGAGGAGCGAGATGGTGAGCACCGCGGTGCGCAGACGGCGCTGCCACAGCAGGGTGATCCGGGCGCTGGCGGCCAGGCCCGCCGTCAGCACCGGCGCGTAAGGGCCGATCAGGTTGTCGTCGGCCATGGTGTCCAGCCAGCCGTCCCCCACATAGGCGGCCAGCTGGGTCACCAGCAGGAACACAGTGACGGACGCGAACTGGCCGCCGAAGAACAGCCCGATGGCGGCGCGGAGGCCCAGCTTGCGCTCCGCCAGCCCCAGCAGCAGGACCATCATCAGCGACGCCGTGATGTAGGCGAGCGGGTTGGTGGCGAAGAAGAGACTGGTGAACAAAGACCACCACTGGCCGCCGCGCATCCCCGGGCCGCTGACGGACGCCAGCCCGAGCAGGTGCTCCGGCGGTCCGTCAAGGAAGCTTCCGGTCAGGGCGGCGGCACCGAGGAAAGTGGCAACCACGCTCAGGGTAAAGGGCATGGCCGTCAACGTGCGCAGTATCTGGCGGACTGCGGGGCGTCCGACGGCGGTCCACATCAGGGCAACGGTCCGGTCCGGATTTTTACTGGTCACCACGTGAGCCCCCATTGGGTGCCAAGGAACTGCAGAGCATCGGTAAAGCGTTTGGAGGAGGTGTCCCAGGAGTGCCCGGTATGTTCCACAACGTGTGCCTGCACCGTGAACCCGGCGTCCTGGGCGGCAGCGGCAAGTGTCCGTAGATTCGCCACGAACTCCGGATCGTTCTGGCCTGCGGTCAGGTACATGCCGTGGGAGTCGAAGCGTTGGTGTTTCATGATCTCCAGCGGAGTCTGCTTGGTGAATTCGTTGGGGTTTCCGGGAAAGGCTGCGTCAATGGTCTTTTGCCGCTCCTTGGCAATGGCAGGTTCCGCTTCGCTGGAAAATCCCAGGACGTCGGCGTAGATGTGCGGATGCCTGGTTCCCATCTGTACGGCGCAGGTACCGCCGAAGGAGAACCCGCCGATGGCCCAGTGGCTGTGGTTGGTGTCCACTGCCAGGGTCGAACTGATCCAGTGCGGCACGTCCTGCGACAGGTACGTGTCCGCTTTGGCAATGCGGCTGTCCATGCACATGGTGTTGGCGGACTGGGAGCCGTTGGGGTCGGGGATCACCACGACCGGCGATACTCCACCATGCGTGGCGGCAAAGGAATCCATGTGGCCGCGGAGTGCGCCGCCGGTGAGCCAGTCAGCCGGGCCGCCGGGCTGCCCGGCCACCAGCACCAGCACCGGCAGTGCGGGCCGGTTGGCCGCAAAGTATGCCGGCGGAAGATAGATGTAGGCGTCCCTCGCGTTCATGCCGGACAGCGTCCCGGGAATCGCGGACTTCCGCAGGGCGCCCCCGGCCGGCAACTCCCCCTGCGCCTTCCAGCCCTGGAGCGGTACGCCGTCAGGTTGCCCGGTGTGGCGCATGAGGTTTTGCTCAAGTGCCGGTATCCGGGCCAAAGCCGTACCGAGCAGATCGCTGACGGTCCTGTTGAGCCCGAAGTAGGCGTTGATCTGGATGGTTGAGAGCAGTATCACCAGGACAACGGCGAGGAAGCCTGTCCCGTAGTGGATCCAGCTTGACCTCGGCACCCTGAGGATACCCAGGATGACGGCAGCGACGGCCGGCACGAACCACAGCAAAACAGGGTCCGGGATGTCGGCCGGAAAGACCGCGAGCACGTTGATCATCACCCAGTGGACTGTGGCCACCAGGACGAAGGCTGCCGTCACAGCGATGAATACCCGGATTGCCCAGGCCCGGATGCGCAGTAGCGCGCCTTCGGAAGCACGCCGGGGTGGAACCAGGAGGTAGGCCGCACCGCCCACTCCCAAGACCAGGACGGCTGCGTACAGCGGACCGTCCGTGAGCCGGATGTCTAGTAACCAATCCACGTGGCTAGCGCCACGTCCCTACGCCAATGACCGGGCCCGCTTCCAGCCAGGAGGACAGGCCCGTGTAGGCATCGAACTTCATGGCAAGGCGCACGTCCTGCCCTTCGTACCTTAGTTCGACGATGACGACGTCGGGCTGGACTTTCACGGCTTCTGCTTCAGTAGGCTTCCGGCGGCCCAGGAGTTCCAGGGAGCTCCGCTTGAACGTGTACTTGGGGCGCACACTCAGGGAGATCAGCCTGAACCACTCGAGATCATTGTCCTGATAACGACAAACCCCCATCTGCCAGCTGTTGTCAGCCATGCAAATGGAGGCGTCCACCGTGCCGAGGGCACGCCGCAGGTTGAAGCGGCGCACCCCCGAAAGGCACAGTGCAAAAATCAGCAATCCGAACGCAGCTGCCAGTGCGATGAACGAAATACCCGGTGCGTCCATCAAGGTCGTGCTAGCGGATCCCAGCGGTAGCCGAGCCGCCCAGCTGGGCGTTGTCAGCAACGATCACCACGCGGTTGTTGTCAACGGAGAAGAACCCACCGTCAACATCCACCGCGATGCGGTCCCCGGACACCGGCTGGATGGCCAGTTCACCTTCGGCCAGGATCGCCAGCAGGGGCGAGTGACCGGGCAGGATTCCGATTTCACCATCGCTGGTGCGGGCCTTGACCATCTTGGCCGCTCCGGACCACACGAAGTGGTCCGCTGCGACAATCTCAACCTCAAGCTCAGCCATATTACTTGGTCTGTTCCTGGATCTTGGCCCACTGGCGCTCAACGTCATCGAGGCCACCGACGTTGAAGAACGCCTGCTCCGCGATGTGGTCGAGGTCGCCGTCGCAGATGGCAGTGAAGCCTTCCACGGTGTCCTTGATGGAAACCGTCGAACCCTCCACGCCGGTGAACTGCTTGGCGGTGTAGGTGTTCTGCGACAGGAACTGCTGGATGCGGCGCGCACGCGACACCACGATCTTGTCTTCCTCGGAAAGCTCATCGACACCAAGGATGGCGATGATGTCCTGGAGTTCCTTGTTCTTCTGCAGGATCTGCTTCACACGGACAGCCGTGTTGTAGTGGTCCTTGCCGATGTACTGGGGATCCAGGATTCGGGACGTGGACGTCAGCGGGTCCACGGCCGGGTACAGGCCACGGGAAGCAATTTCACGGGAAAGTTCCGTGGTCGCGTCCAGGTGTGCGAAGGTCGTTGCCGGAGCCGGGTCGGTGTAGTCATCCGCGGGAACGTAGATGGCCTGCATCGAGGTGATGGAGTGGCCCTTGGTGGATGTGATGCGCTCCTGCAGGAGGCCCATCTCGTCGGCAAGGTTGGGCTGGTAGCCCACGGCCGACGGCATGCGGCCCAGGAGGGTCGACACCTCGGAACCGGCCTGGGTGAAGCGGAAGATGTTGTCGATGAAGAGCAGCACGTCCTGGTTCTGGACATCGCGGAAGTACTCCGCCATGGTCAGTGCGGACAGTGCCACGCGCAGGCGCGTTCCCGGCGGCTCATCCATCTGGCCGAAGACAAGGGCGGTGTCCTTGAGGACGCCTGCCTCCTCCATTTCAACCCAGAGGTCGTTTCCTTCACGGGTACGCTCGCCAACACCGGCGAACACGGAGGTGCCACCGAAGTTGCGGGCAACACGGGTGATCATTTCCTGGATCAGAACGGTCTTGCCCACGCCGGCGCCGCCGAAGAGGCCGATCTTTCCACCCTTGATGTACGGGGTGAGGAGGTCGATGACCTTGATACCGGTTTCCAGCATCTCGGTGGAGCCTTCGAGCGAGGCGAAACTGGGGGCCTTGCGGTGGATCGGCCAGCGTTCGCTGATGTCCAGTTCCGACTCCGCAACGTCCAGGGGCTGGCCCAGCACGTTGAAGATGTGGCCCTTGACTCCGTCGCCGACGGGCACGGAGATGGGGGCGCCGCTGTCCACCACGGAGGTGCCCCGGACGAGGCCGTCGGTTGCCTGCAGGGAGATGGCGCGCACGAGGTTGTCGCCCAGGTGCTGGGAGGTCTCGAACGTGATGGTCTTGGTCTCACCGTTGAGAGTGATCTCGGTGGTGAGGGCGTTGTAGATCGACGGGATTGCGTCAGCCGGGAATTCGACGTCGACAACCGGGCCGATTACGCGCGCAATACGGCCGGTTGCACCGGACGTTGCGGCTACGTGTTCGGTAGCAGTGGCAGTCATCTCTCTCACTTCATTCAGTAGATGGCGTGGGGTTAAGTTTATCTGTGGTGGTGCTGGTTACGCGGAACCGGGGCGGTGCAGGCTAGGACGCGAGGGCGTCGGCACCGGCAACAATCTCGGAGAGTTCCTGCGTAATTTCGGCCTGGCGGGCCGTGTTGCGCAGACGCGTGTACTTCTTGATCAGGTCCGTTGCGTTGTCGCCTGCGGACTTCATCGCCCGCTGGCGGGCTGCGAGCTCGGAAGCTGCTGCCTGCAACATGGCTGCGAAGATACGGGATTCGATGTACCGCGGCAGCAGGGCGTCAAGGACACGCTCGGCTTCCGGTTCGAACTCATACAGCGGCAGGAGATCCGATTCAGATTCAGCCTGCTCTTCCACTACTTCAAGCGGGAGCAGGCGGATGACCGTCGGCTCCTGGGTGACCATGGACTTGAAGCGGGTGTAGACAACATGTATCTCGTCCACGCCGCCGTCTTCGAAGTCGGTCGCGAATTCTGCCAGCAACGCTGCGCCGATTTCACGGGCAGTAGCGAACTCGGGTGCGTCGGTTCCTCCGGTCCAGACCCGCGCGTACTCGCGGTTCCGGAAATCGAAGTAGGCCTGGGCCTTGCGGCCCACGACGTAGGTCTTGACTTCCTTGCCTTCGGCGCGGAGCAGCTCGTTGAGACCTTCCGCCTGCTTGAGGACGCTGGCCGAGTAGGAACCTGCCAGGCCGCGGTCCGAGGTGATTACCAGGACGGCGGCACGGCGGATCTGCTCCGGCTCAGTGATCAGCGGGTGGTCGATTTCGCTTTGGCTGGCGACAGCAGAAACGGCGCGCGTGATCGCGTTCGCGTAAGGCAGTGAAGCTGCTACGCGCGCACGGGCCTTCCCGATGCGCGAGGTAGCGATCAGTTCCATCGCCTTGAAGATCTTGCGCATCGACGTGGTCGAGCTGATCTTCTGGCGGTAGACCCGGATCTGGGCTCCCATACTTATCCTTTCCTAACATTCCGTCGCCGGGTGTGCCGTGCCTTTGCGGCCCGGCACACCCGGCGGTGCGGAACTAGCGCTTCTGCTTGACGATCTTTTCCTGGTCGACTTCGCCCTCGGAGATAGCGTCGTGCTCCTCGTGGCCGGCGCCTACCAGGTGGTTGTCACCCTGGCCGAAGAAACCCTTCTTGAAGTCCACGATCGAGGACTTCAGGGCAGCCACGGTGTCGTCGTCCAGCACGTTGGTCTGTGCCAGCGTGGTCAGGATCGAGGACTTGTGGCGCAGGTGCTCCAGGAACTCGGCCTCGAACCGGCTGATGTCCTCCACCGGAACGTCGTCCAGGTAGCCGTTGGTGCCGGCCCAGATGGAAACAACCTGGTCCTCGACCGGGAACGGTGAGTACTGGCCCTGCTTCAGCAGTTCCATCAGGCGGGCACCACGGGTCAGCTGCTGGCGGGATGCCGCATCCAGGTCGGATGCGAACATGGCGAACGCCTGCATGTCGCGGTACTGGGCCAGGTCCAGCTTCAAGGTACCGGAGACCTTCTTCATGGACTTCACCTGGGCGGCACCGCCCACGCGGGACACCGAGACGCCAACGTCGACAGCGGGACGCTGGTTGGCGTTGAAGAGGTCCGACTGGAGGAAGATCTGGCCATCGGTGATGGAGATGACGTTGGTCGGGATGTAGGCGGACACGTCGTTCGCCTTGGTCTCGATCAGCGGCAGGCCGGTCATGGAACCCGCACCGAGTTCGTCGGAGAGCTTCGCACAACGCTCCAGCAGGCGGGAGTGCAGGTAGAAGACGTCGCCCGGGTAGGCTTCGCGTCCCGGCGGGCGGCGGAGCAGCAGGGACACTGCACGGTAGGCCTCGGCCTGCTTGGACAGGTCATCGAACACGATGAGGACGTGCTTGCCGCCGTACATCCAGTGCTGGCCGATGGCCGACCCGGCGTACGGTGCCAGGTACTTGAAGCCTGCGGGGTCGGACGCGGGAGATGCCACGATGGTGGTGTACTCCAGCGCGCCGTTGTCCTCGAGGGTCTGCCGGATGGCGGCAATCGTGGACGCCTTCTGGCCGATGGCGACGTAGATGCAGCGGACCTGCTTGGTGACATCGCCGGAAGCCCAGTTGGCCTTCTGGTTGATGATGGTGTCGATCGCGATGGCGGACTTGCCGGTCTGGCGGTCGCCAATGATGAGCTGGCGCTGGCCGCGTCCGATCGGGATCATCGCGTCGATGGCCTTCAGGCCGGTCTGCATCGGCTCATGCACCGACTTGCGCTGGGTCACGCCCGGAGCCTGCAGCTCCAGTGCACGAGTGGTCTCGGCCTTGATCTCGCCGAGGTCGTCGATGGGCACGCCCAGCGGGTCAACGACGCGGCCAAGAAAGGCGTCGCCAACGGGAACGGACAGAACCTGTCCGGTCCGGTGGACTTCCTGGCCTTCCTCGATGCCGGTGAAGTCGCCGAGGACGATCACGCCGATTTCGCGGACGTCCAGGTTCTGGGCCAGGCCCAGGGTGCCGTCCTCGAAACGCAGCAGCTCGTTCGCCATGACCGAGGGAAGGCCCTCAACACGGGCGATGCCGTCACTAGCGGTGGTTACGCGGCCGACCTCTACGCGCTCTGCGTTCCCGGGTTCGTAGGACGCCGCGAACTCGTTCAGCGCATTACGGACGTCGTCGGCGTTGATGGTCAATTCGGCCATCTGCAGTCCCTGCTCTCCTGTTTGTGATCACCGCAAACGGTGACCGGGGTTTCTATCAGTTTTGGTGTGCTTGTCCGGCTAGCCGGCCAGCTGGCGTTGCAGTTCGCCCAGCCGGGTGATGACAGAAGCGTCGAGCACTTCGTCACCCACCTGGACGCGGATTCCGCCAATGAGCGACGGGTCAACGTTGATGTTGACCTTCAAATCCCGCCCGTACAGGGCATTCAGGCCCGCCTTGAGGCGTGCCAGTTGCGTCTGCGACAAAGGACGGGTCACGCTGACCGTTGCAATCCAGCGCTGCTGCCGCTTGGCCGCCAGTTCGGCGAACCGCTCCACAAGCCGGGTGGGCTTGATGCCGCGCGGCTGGGTGACTGCCTGCGTGATGAGGACTTTGGCTTCCTCACTGACACCGGGCACCAGCTTGCCGGCAAGGACAGCCTTGGCTGCGGCGCTTGCCTGCGGTTCGGACAGAGCACGTTGTACCTCGTGGCTGGAGGCAACAGCCTGGTTGAAGGAAAACAGATCGTTTTCCAGCTCCTCCAGGCCAGTGATTCCGGAGGCAGAAACGGCCGACTTGTTTTCAGCAACGGAAATGACCACCGTTGCGGCAAGAGTCTCGAGTGCATCGCCGATGTCGCGCGCCGATGCCCAGCGTGAGCTGGCCAGTCCACCCGCGATTTCAGCAGCATCAGCGGAGACTTTTCCGCCAACCAGCTGCCTGACCAGAGCAGACTTTTCGTCGCCGCTGCGGGAGGGGTCAGTCAGGGCACGGCGCAAGCCAGCCGAGCTGTCCAGCATTCCCAGAATTCCGAAGAGTTCCTTTGCCAGCTGCAGCGACGCCGTGGGAAGCTTCGCTTCCAAAGCGGCCAGTGCAGTTGCCAGCGATTCGCTCGATACGCCTGCCATTACTTAGCTGCACCTGCGTTCTGGGACTCCAGATCTGCCAGGAAACGGTCAACGACCCGTGCTGCGCGTGCATCGTCGTCGAGGGACTCGCCCACGATGCGGCCCGCGAGGGTGGTGGCCAGGGTGCCTACCTCGGAGCGCAGGGACACAACGGCCGCCTGGCGCTCGGATTCGATCTGTGCGTGGGCCTGCGCGGTGATGCGGGCAGACTCGGCTGCCGCCTTCTCCTTGAGATCCGCGAGGATCTGGGCACCTTCGGCGCGGGCTTCCTCACGGATGCGGTTGGCTTCGGTGCGGGCGTCGGTCAGCTGCTGCTTGTACTCTTCGAGTGCAGCAGACGCCTCAGCCTGGGCCTTTTCAGCCTTGGCGATGCCGCCTTCGATGGCCTCGGCACGCTCTGCGAAGGTCTTCTCGAACATCGGGACAACATACTTGACCACGATGAAGAAGAGGATGGCAAAGCCCACGAAGACAACCAGCATTTCCCAGCCATTGGGAACAAGGGGGTTGACGTCGCCTTCAGCGGCGGCTGAGCTGATCAGCTGATGCATATTTCACCCGTCCTTATCTACTCGGTTCTGAATGTTCGCTGAAGTTCTGAAGGTTTACTTGAGAACGAAAGCGAAGACCAGACCCAGGATGGCGAGTGCTTCGGTCAGCGCCAGGCCCAGGAATGCGATCGGCTGCAGGACGCGCTGGGCTTCCGGCTGGCGTGCAACGCCGTTGATGTAGGCAGCGAACACGAGACCCACACCGATACCACCGCCGATAGCCGAGAGGCCATAGCCGATGAGGTTGAGGGAGCCGTTGATGGAGCCTTCCATTTTTTTTCCTTTCAAGATGCCGCCTGTGCGGCAGGTTGTTTGGGTTGCTTCATCCCCGCGAGGGGAAGACTGTGGTGTGCCGGCGGCGCGTCGCGCCCCCGGCGGGGTGCCTAGTGGCTGTCGGCGTGCAGCGCACCTTCGATGTAGATCGCAGTCAGCAGCGTGAAGACGTAAGCCTGCAGGACCATGATCAGGGCTTCGAGCATGTACATTGCGATGGCACCGGCCAGGACCAGGACCGACGTTCCCTTCAGCAGAAAGTTCTCCTGCATGATGAGGTACTCGATGCCGGAACCGGCGATCATGACAATCAGGTGGCCGGCGAGCATGGTCGCGAACAGACGCAGGCTGTGCGTGACGGGCCGGACAACGAAGTTGGAGATGATCTCAATCGGAATGACGATGGGCAGGATGTACCACGGCACGCCCGAGGGGACGGTTGCGAGCTTGAAGTAGCGCAGGCCGTTCTTCTTCACGCCGATGGCGATCCAGGTGACGTAGACGAGGCCGGCCAACACGTACGCTCCACCCACATGCGAGAACGTGGGGAGCTGGAACACCGGGATGGCGCCGTAGATGTTGTTGACCAGGATGAAGAAGAACAGGCTGAAAAGCAGCGGGACGTACTTGATGAAGTCCCTGCCGCCGATGATGTCCTTGGCAATGCCGTTGCGGACAAAGCCGTAAGCGGCTTCGCCGGCGAACTGGAGCTTGCCGGGTACCAGCTGCTGCTTGCGTGCGGCGAGCACGAAGAAGACTGCGATAAAGACGACAGAGAGGAGGACCAGCAGCATCTGCTTGGAGAATCCTTCTGCGGCACCCCACGGCAGGATTGCCGGCAAATGCATTTCGTTAATTCCAGGAGGAGTGAACTCTCCTGAATCTTGGGCCGGGAGCGCAAGCGCGATCAACGCGTTTCCTCTCTGCAGTGTCCATCATTGGGCGTTGGGCGGGGTCCGGCAGCCTGACAGCCTGCTGTTCCCCCTGTGAAATTATTTGGCATTATCTTTTCCGTCCTGGGACGGTGCGCTGGAAGCATGGCGCTCATCAGCAGTTTTGCGGGAACTGGTAAGGCCATGCATGTGGGAAAGGTAGAAACCTCCGACGGCTCCAAGCAGAGCGCCTGCGAGCACAATCCAGCGCGTTCCCCACAGATAATCCAGTCCCCACCCTATCAAACTCCAGACGATGATTCCGCCAATGATGTAGCTGAACACGGCCATTCCGGCGTTGTAGCCGCCATCGGTGGAGGGGTCGGAAGCGGCGGATGAAGCGCCGTTTGTGCCGCGTTTGCCATGGGGGGCGCCGGCGGCTTTCTTCGGATCACGCATCAGCTGCACCCTTGTCTTCCGGGTCGTTGTAGATCTGGAGGCGGGCCCTGCTGAAGCCGTGGATTTCGGCGGCCTGCCAGAGGACGACGGCTACCACGGCGCCAATGATGAACCAGCGGCCGTGAAGCCATTCCGGAGCGCCAATGACGAACAGGACCACAGCGAAGCCAACTACTTTGATGAAGTAGGTGGCCACAAACACGCCAATCGCACCCGAGGGATTGCTGCGGCCAACGAAGTGCCCGATCAGCAGGCTTATTCCAAAGAACAGCATCACCAGGAGGCCGCCGAGGACACTCGATACGGCCCCGGTGGCTCCGTTGAGGAGGCCGGCAGGGATGGCGCACAGCGCAAGGCCGGCACCAGCGGCAATCGAACTGCGCTTGAGCAGGTTCAGCCAGAGGGAGGCGGTGGGACCGGAAGCGCCAACGTGTCCATTGCCGGAAGCAGGTCCGGACTCGGCGTTGGAGGTCATTCGATCCCAATCGTCGGCACCACATGGCGAATCGCCAGGAGGCAGGGGGTGGAGTGGCAGCTTGGGCTGCCCCTAAATTCTACACGAGATAGAACATGGCTAGGTCACCGGCAGGCGCGTGACCCTGGACCTGCGGCGGCGCCGGCGGATCAGGTCCGGGCTCGCCAGGTACAAGGCAAGGATCAGCACGCCCACCGTGACGCACAGGACCACCACCGGCAACGATGCGGTGGCGGCAACGAAGCCAAGAATGATGACCGCCACCGTGCAGAGCGTCACCGCACCGGCCGATTGCAGATGCGAGAAGCCAACGTCCGTCAGCCGCTGGTAGACGTGCTCCCGGTGGGACGCGTACCAGCGCTCCCCCGCCTTGATCCGCCGCAGCAGCGTGTAGCCGGTGTCGGCGGCGTACACCAGGATCGGCGACAGGACATACTCGACGTAGACGCCGCTGAGGAAGCCGGCCACCGCCAGGGCTGCGATCGAAGCGCCCAGCAGGTAGCTGCCCACGTCCCCAAGGAAGACGGAGCCCCGGCCAAGGTTCCACGGCAGGAAACCGAGGAAGGACATCGCCAGCACCGTGCCGCCGGCAGTCAGCCATGGCTGTTCCGACAACGTTCCCGCCACAGCGTAGGCAACCCCTGCAGTAGCCCCGTGGAGCCCTGAAATGCCATTGACACCGTCCATGAAGTTGGCGATGTTGACGTAGGCCGCAATGGCAACTGCGGCGAGCGGCAGCCACCAGAAGGACTGCCCTGTCAGCACGATCAGCGCTGCGGAGCCCGCTGCCCCGATGCCCAGCTGGGCGCCGGCGCGTCCGCTGATGGACAGGCCGCGCAGGTCCTCCACCCAGCCGACCACGGCGCAGGCGGCGATGATGCCGAGCACCACCGCGGAAATGGAGCGGTCAACGGTGACGACTCCCAGCAGCACCGCTGCCGCATAACCGATGACGGTGGCCAGCGCAGCCGCCACACCCATGCCGCGGATGGTGGCTTTGACATGCGATGAGCGCGCGGACGGGATATCCACGACGCCCATCCGTACAAGCCACGGTTTTACTGCGAAGGGAAGCAGGAGACTGGCCAGCAGTGTCGTGGCGGCGACCAGGACCAACGGCATCATGACGCCACCCTGACCGGACCCGCGTCGTCGGCCTCGTCATCCGGAATATCGCCAATACTGGCGCCCTGTTCCGCCTCGCAGCGGGCCAGCCAGACGTTGAGGTCCAGTTTGTCCGGATCCTGCTCGGTTGCCTTGGTGTGGGAGATTTTCGGATGCAGGGGACGCTCGTCCAGCTCCCCCGCGCCCACCAGCACTTCATGCAGTTTCTCGCCGGGCCGCAGCCCCGTATAGATGATCTCCACATCCTTGCCGGACATGGCGATCATCCGCTGTGCCACGTCCAGGATGCGCACGGGTTCACCCATGTCCAGGATCAGGACGTCGCCGCCCGCGCCGATGGCACCGGCCTGGATGACCAGCTGGCAGGCCTCCGGGATTGTCATGAAGAAGCGGGTGACGTCCGGGTCGGTGACCGTCACCGGACCGCCCACGCGGATCTGCTCGGTAAAGAGGGGAAGCATCGACCCCCGGCTGCCCATAACGTTGCCGAACCGGACGGAGACGAACTTCCGCTGGGTCTGGCCAGCCATCCAGGCGGTGAGCTTTTCGGCTACCCGCTTGGAGTGGCCAAGCGCTGTGGTGGGGTTCGCGGCCTTGTCCGTGGAGATGTTGACGAAGTGTGAAACACCGGCATGCTGGGCGGCGCGCAGTACGTTCAGCGTGCCGCAGACGTTGGTCTTCCAGGCTTCCACAGGATACTGCTGCAGCAGTGGCGCGTGTTTGAGCGCTGCCGCGTGGAACACCACCTCGGGGCGCCGGTCAGCAAAAATTGCCTGCAGCGCTTCCCCGTCGCGAATGTTGGCGAGGACAGTGTCGCGCCCGGCCAGCAGGCCGCGGCCGGTGATGGAAATTTGGGTTTGTTGCAGGCCGGTTTCGTCGTGGTCCAGCATGATCAGTTCGGCGGGGCTGAACTGTACGATCTGGCGGCAGAGCTCGGAGCCGATCGATCCGCCCGCCCCCGTGACCAGGACCCGCTTCCCGGTGATGTAGCCCGCAATCTCATCGACTTTGATGTCAACCGGACGGCGCCCAATCAGGTCTTCAACGGCTACATCCCGGAAGTCAGAAAACCCGGCCGGAGTCCCGCTGCCGAGCATGTCCCGCAGCGGGGGCAGCACCAGGACGCGGACATTCAGGCCGGCCACGGCATCGGAAATGCGCCGTACCAGGCCGGCTTCGACGTTGGCGAAAGCGAGGACCAGGACCTTGGCCCGGGTGCGCCGGATGATGGCCGGCAGGTCGTCTCCCCGGCCCTGCACCTGCACTCCGGAAAGCCGGAGGTGCTTCTTGGTTGGGTCGTCGTCGATCAGTCCGACGGGGAAGTAAGGCGAGTCGGGGTCCTGCAGCATCCTGGTCACCAGCGAGTTGCCGAGGAACCCTGCGCCGTAAACAAGGGTGTTCTGTGCGCCGTCCGCTGGCCGGGTCCGGCTTTCCACATAGAGGCGCTTGGCGTACCTGGTGGCGGCCATGAAAAGGCAGGCGAACGGGAAGGCGATAAGGCCCACGCTGCGGCCAATGTTGATGGCCTCGTACAGCACCAGCAGGCTGGCCGTGATGGAAGCGGCCACGATAACGGTGACGATTACCAGTGCCCGGGCCTCCTGGAAGCTGCCAAACGGGTAGCGGCCGCGGTAGAGAGCCAGGGAGTAGCCGGCGAGCATTTGCACGACGACGGCGATGGCGGCCACGGCGAATGCGCCCGCGAACTGTTCGACCCGGATGCCCATCTCGTAGCGCAGCAGCAACGCCAGGACGATGGCCACGACCCACGACATGGAGTCCAGGAAGAGCTGGATCCAGATCCAGAGGGCGGGCTTCTCGTCCCGTACAGCGGCAGGTGCGCGCGTTTCAGATTTTGTACTCAACAGAAGATGCAACCGACTTCCACTACCACGGCGGCCAGCGCCTGTTTCAAAAATCCCCGCCGCAAAAACCGTCGGACGGCGTCGGGGCCTAGAACGATACTAAACTCTTTGGCTGCCGCTTCCCGGATGCGCCGGCAGCGGCGGCATGGGTTCCCATCCCGTGTCGGCGAGGATCGCGCGCGATTCACGCCACCCCTGCCACAGTGCACCGGTGCCTTTGAGCGTCCGCTCCACGAGCATCAGCCGGACCATTTCCTTCAGGAACGTCAGGGCAGTCCCGGCCGCGAAACCGGCCCGGTTGTACTTGCCGTAGGCCTTCAGGTAGTGCGCCACGTGCCCGCGGTTGCGCATTACATAGCGGCGGCTCAGGTCGGACGAGTCGTTGAGGTGGCGCAGCCCCAAATCAACCTGCCGCTGCGCACGGACCTTCCTGATCACGAAAGCGTTGACGTACACCACCGGAGTGCGCTGCGCGGCCAGCCAGCCGTAAATCAGGTCATCCCAGGTGATGAAGAAGCGCGGGTCCGGCAGCCCGATGTCCCGGACCACCGAGGCCTTGACCAGCATGCCCTCGAAGTTGCCCACATTGGTGCGGAATACGTCTGAATGCTTGAACACGTCGCGCGAGACCGGCAGGAAGATGCCCAGCGCCTCGACGAAGTGATGCTGCCAGAAGAACGGTTTGCCGTTGGCGTCGTACCGGCGGCCGATCATGCAGGAGTAGTCCGCGGTGAACTTGTCCAGTGCTTCAACGGCGCCGGGAAGGACTTCGACGTCGTCGTCCATCAGCCACAGCCATTCGGCGCCCGACTCGAGCGCCAGCTCCACGCCGCGCGAGAAGCCACCGGCCCCGCCGGCATTCCGGTCCAGCCGCTCGTACTGGATCCGCGGGCCCTGGCCGCTGATGGCGTCCGCCACGACCCCCGCCGTGTGGTCGGTACTGGCATTGTCCACCACGAGGATGTGCGTCGGCGGGGTGTTCAGCCGGGCAAAGGAGTCCAGCAGGTTGCGCAGGAAATCTGCGCGGTTGTAGGTGACGACGACGGCGTACAGGTTCTCCACGCGGGCCTAGTTCCTGCCGGACATCAGTTCCGCGGGGGAGCCGAAGCCCTTGCCGCGGAAGCCGGTTGAGTAGGCGCCAAACCAGTGGGCCAGGCCCCGTAAGTCGCCGCTCTTCAGGAAGAAGTAGGGGAAGCCGACGATGTCTGCGCTGAACCAGCGCAGGTTCCGGTATTTGCGGGTCAAATAGCCCCGGTTGCGGAAGTAGCAGTAGCGCTTGAACTCCCCTTCGGGAATGACGGGAGTGATGAAGCCGCCAAAGATGGGCTTCATTTCCGTCCAGGTGGCGGGGTGCCGGACGGCCACCGTGGCGAGTGTCCCGTACTTGAGGCCGGCCTTTTTCACCCGGGAAAGGAAGTCCACTTCATCCCCGCGGATGAAGAACTTGACGTCCGGAATGCCGATTTTGTAAAAGACTTCGGTCCGGATCAGCGCACCGTTGAAAAAGTGGACCATGTCCGGAAGGTAGCCCATAGGTGCAAGGCGGGAGCGGTCGTTGGTCAGGAGTCCGTTGATGCGGAAATTGAAGGACAGCCGGTTGGGGTCCGCCGTAGCCGCCACCAGCGGGCTGATGATGTCCAGCTGGTGCTCCTCCGCGGCCTGGAGCAGTTCGGCCAGGCAGGTGGCGTCCTCCGGATGGCCGTCGTCGTCCATCAGCCAGATCCACTCCGCGCCGCTGGCCATGGCCGCCAGGATCGCGTAGGCAAAACCCCCGGCACCGCCCAGGTTGGCCTCGGAGCGGAGGTAGTTGATGTTCTCCGCTCCCCCGGACGTGACCACGTCGCGGGCCGGGACCGTACCGGAATCCACCAGGGCGATGGAATGGATCGGCGCTGTTTGCGCGGCCAGGCCCTTCAGGAGCAGGGCCAGTTCTTCGTGGCGGTCGAAGGTTACGGCAGCAACGGCGACTTTGGGCTGCACGTCAGTTTCCCGCAACTCTGTCAGCGTCGCTGACGGCGGTGCTGCCTGCGCTGGTTGCCTCAGGGTCCGTCCCCGGTGCCGGTTCCTCGGACGCCGTGGGGACCTCACCCAGGCCAAGGACGCCGGGAACGTGCTCGCGCAGCCGCTCCAGGCTGACTGCCCCGTCGCGGACTACGCGCAGGACGGGACCGGTGGCATCCACGATGGTTGACGGGACCCCGGCTTCGCCCTCCAGCGGCCGGGGGCCGCCTTCCAGGTAGACCTCCACGGAGTCGGCGAGCTGCTCGCGTGCCGCCGCGGCAGTCTGGGCCGGGGCCTGGCCGGTGCGGTTGGCGGAGGAGACGGCAAGTGGTCCCGTGAGGGTCAGCAGCTCCAGGGCCACCTCGTCGGCGGGCATGCGCAGCGCAACTGTCCCCTTGGTTTCGCCAAGGTCCCAGTCGAGCGACGGCTGCGCGTGCAGGATCAGGGTCAGGCCGCCGGGCCAGAAGGCTTCGGCCAGCTTGCGGGCGTCAGCCGAAACCTCGGTGGCCAGGCCGTCGAGGGCATTGATGCGCGGAATCAGGACGGGCGGCGGCATGGTGCGGCTGCGTCCCTTGGAAACCAGCAACATGGTGACGGCCTGCGGCGAGAACGCGTCCGCGCCGATCCCGTAAACCGTGTCCGTGGGGAGCACGACGCACTTATTCTCGCTGATGGCGCGCTGGGCGTGTTCCAGGCCCCGGGCCCGCTCGTCGTCGATGCTGCAGTCATAAGTTGTGGTCACTGGCCCATTCTTTCATTCCGTGCGGACTCCTCAACGAGCACGGCGCTGGTGGCGCGTTCCCTGCCGTTGAGGTCCAAGTGAGTGCTGATGGCTGTCCAGGGTCCGGTCCTTGCAAGCATGGCCGCAATCCAGCCGGCCTGGACTTCTGCGTGTTCCATGACGAAGTAGCCCCCAGGGCGCAGCAGGCGGGCCGCTGAGGCCGCTGCCGCGGTCGGAAGGTCCATGCCGTCCGCTCCCCCGCCGTACAAAGCCTCGGGTGGATCGTGCAGCGCTACTTCGGGTTCATTGGGGATGGCTTCGGCGGGGATGTAGGGCGGGTTGGAAACCACGACGTCGACAGTTCCGTTGAGTTCCGGAAAGGCGTCCCGCAGGTCCCCAAGGACGAGGTGCACGCCCAGAGGGTCAAGGTTTTTCGCTGCCCAGGCGTGCGCGAACGGACTGAACTCCACGGCGTGCACCTCCGCCCCGGGCACCTCGGTGGCGAGGGACCCGGCAATGGCACCGGAGCCCGTGCCGAGGTCCACGATGCGCGGGCCGTCCACGCCCCGGACGTGGTCGATGGCCAGCTGGACCACGGATTCCGTCTCGGGACGGGGAATGAAGACCCCGGGCCCCACCGCCAGTTCCAGATAGCGGAAATGCGCCACTCCGGTGATGTGCTGCAGTGGAATACGGCGGGCCCGTTCGGCCACGAGCCCGGCATACCCATCGGGCTCCGGGGTATCACCGAGCATGAGGGAGCGCAGCCGGCCCAGTCCGACATTCAGGAGGTGGTCTGCCAGCAGCTCGGCATCGGCCCGCGGGCTGGGCACGCCGGCCTCGGCAAGGAGGGCGGCAGCCTCGCGGACCGCTGCAGCGAGGGTCCGTGCGGGGGCTGCGTGCTTGGGCTCGGTCATGGTGGACGTTCCGGTCAGTCGCCGATGGCGTCCAGCCGGGCCTGCTCGTCCATCTCGATCGCGGACTGGATGACGGGCTCCAGGTCACCGTTCATGACCTGGTCCAGGTTGTAGGCCTTGTATCCGGTGCGGTGGTCCGCGATCCGGTTTTCCGGGTAATTGTAGGTGCGGATGCGCTCCGAGCGGTCCATGGTGCGGATCTGCGACTTGCGCTGTTCCGAGTTGGCGGCGTCGATCTGTTCCTGCTGGTGTGCCAGGATGCGGGCACGCAGGACGCGCATGCCGGCCTCACGGTTCTGCAGCTGGGACTTCTCGTTCTGCATGGCCACCACGATGCCGGTGGGAAGGTGGGTGATGCGGACCGCGGAGTCCGTAGTGTTCACCGACTGGCCGCCCGGGCCCGAGGACCGGTACACGTCGATCTTGAGGTCGTTCTGGTTGATCTCGAGCTCTTCCGGCTCGTCAACCTCGGGCAGGACGAGCACGCCGGCGGCGGAGGTGTGGATGCGGCCCTGGGACTCGGTCACAGGCACGCGCTGGACGCGGTGCACGCCGCCTTCGAACTTGAGCCGTGCGTATACGCCCTCGGCGGGGTCGTTTGAGTTGCCCTTGACGGCCATCTGGACGTCCTTGTACCCGCCAAGATCCGATTCGGTGGCGGAAATGATCTCGGTCTTCCAGCCGCGGGACTCGGCGTAGCGGGTGTACATGCGCAGCAGGTCGCCGGCGAACAGGGCAGCCTCGTCGCCGCCTTCGCCACCCTTGACTTCAAGGATCACATTGCGGGCATCATCCGGATCGCGGGGAATCAGCAGGCGGCGCAGCTTGGCCGCAGCAACCTCGAGCGAAGCTTCCAGTTCGGGCACCTCGGCAGCGAACTCGGGATCCTCGGCAGCCATTTCCTTGGCGGCAGCAAGATCATCCCGCAGCCCTTCCCACTTGTGGTACGCGTCAACAATGCCGTTGAGCTGAGCCGACCGCCGTCCGAGCTTCCTGGCAAGCCGCTGGTCGGCGTAAACAGCAGGATCGCCCAGCTGTGCCTGGATGGAGTCATGCTCATCAAGCAGGCCCTGTACGGACTCAAACATCTATAAACCTCTTTCGACTTGTACAAGTCTAGTAATGCCACAAGCAGGGCGCGAAGCAGGACGGTAACCAACGGAAGCCGCGCGGATTTTCCGCCCCGGGAGTGGCATCGGGCCTGCCGAAGCGTGGCGGCTCACGTCCGTCAGGACTGAGCCGCCACGCGAAGGGGCGGGGGCGGAAAATCCGCGCGGCACCCAGCCGCACGAAAATTCCACACCCGCCCCGAACTCAGCTACTTGTCGTTATCCGACTTCGCACCGAGCGTCGTCTTCTGGACCTGCATGAGGAACTCGACGTTGCTCTGGGTTTCCCTGATCTTGTTGGTGAGCAGTTCAAGGCTCTGCTGGGTCTCGAGTCCCGAGAGGACCCGGCGCAGCTTCCACATGATCTTGACTTCCTCGGGCGAGAGCAGGTTTTCCTCGCGGCGGGTGCCTGATGCGTTGACGTCCACGGCCGGGAAGATCCGCTTGTCTGCCAGCTGGCGGGACAGGCGCAGTTCCATGTTGCCGGTGCCCTTGAACTCTTCGAAGATGACCTCGTCCATCTTGGAGCCGGTCTCAACGAGGGCGGTGGCCAGGATGGTGAGTGAGCCGCCGTTCTCGATGTTGCGGGCGGCGCCGAAGAAGCGCTTGGGCGGGTACAGGGCTGCGGAGTCCACGCCACCGGACAGGATGCGGCCGGAGGCCGGTGCTGCCAGGTTGTAGGCGCGTCCCAGGCGGGTCATGGAGTCGAGGAGCACCACAACGTCCATGCCCATTTCCACGAGGCGCTTGGCGCGCTCGATGGAGAGCTCGGCCACGGTGGTGTGGTCGTCGGCGGGACGGTCGAAGGTGGAGGCAATGACCTCGCCCTTGACTGTGCGCTGCATGTCCGTCACTTCTTCAGGACGTTCGTCAACCAGCACCATCATGAGGTGGACCTCAGGGTTGTTGGTGGTGATGGCGTTGGCGATGGACTGCAGGATGAGCGTCTTTCCGGCCTTGGGCGGGGAGACGATCAGGCCACGCTGGCCCTTGCCGATCGGGGCGACGAGGTCGATGACGCGGGGACCGATCTTCTTGGGGTCGGTCTCCAGGCGCAGGCGCTCGGACGGGTACAGCGGAACGAGCTTGGCGAACTCGACGCGGTCCTTCAGTTCCTCGGGCGTCTTGCCGTTCACGGACGTGACGCGGACCAGGGCGTTGAACTTCTGGCGGTTGGACTGCTGGTTGCGGTCCTCGCCCTCCCGTGGTGCGCGGATGGCGCCAACCACGGCGTCACCCTTGCGCAGGTTGTACTTCTTGACCTGGGCCAGGGAGACGTAGACGTCGTTGGGGCCGGGCAGGTAGCCGGAGGTGCGGATGAACGCGTAGTTCTCCAGGACATCCAGGATGCCCGCCACCGGCAGCAGGACGTCGTCTTCGGTGATTTCGACGTCGTCCACGTCCGGGCCCTGGTTGCGGCCGCGGCGGCGGTCGTTGCGGTCGCGGAAGCGGTCGTTGCGGGAGTTGTCCCGGTCCTGGCCGCCGGAGCGGTCGTTCCGGTCATTGCGGTCCCGGCGGTTCCGGCGGTTGCGGCGGCTGCCGCCGTCGGTGTCCTCGCCATCGCGGTTGTCCCGGCTGCCTTCGCGCTGGCCTGCCTCGCGGCTGCCCTGGTTGTCACGTCCGCCGTCGGAGTCGCGGGTGTTCTCACGGCCGCGGGTGCGTCCGCCTTCGCGGCGTTCGGTGCGCTGGCCGGCGTCGGACGGCTCCGCTGCGGACGCTTCAGCGCGCTGCTCGCGCGGTTCCCCGGCGGGCTGCTCTGCCGGGGTTTCCACGGGGGTTTCCTGGACGGGCGCGGCAGCAGCTTCGCTGCGGCGGCGGTTGCGGGTACGGGGCTGACGGCGTTCGGGGGCACCTTCAGTTGCCTCGGTGGTTTCGGCAGGAGCGGCCGACGGCGCCTCGACAGTTGCAGCGGCAGGCGCGGCAACGGTGTCCACAACGGGAGCTTCGGCTGCCGGGGCAACCACGCCGTCACTGACGGCGCGGCGGCTGCGTCCGCGCCCGCGGGCACGGGTGCCTTCTGCGGCAGCGGCCTCTGCGGCAGGAGCCTCGGGAGCGGAAGCCGGTGCAGCGACAGCCGGAGCCACGACGCTTTCCGGAGCCTTTTCAGCGGACTTCGCGGGGGCCTTGGCGGTGAGGGTACCGGCGCGGTGGGCGGAGATGGCCGAGACCAGGTCCCCCTTCCGCATGCGGGAACCGCCGGAGATACCGAGCTGGCTGGCAAGGGCCTGCAGCTGGGCGAGCTTCAGGCCGGCGAGGCCGCTGCTCTTGGCGGGTGCGGCCATTGGTTCGGCAGCAGAAGTTGTGTGTTCCACAGCTGGCGACAGCTCAGTGGTTTCGGTCACGAAGGATCCTTCCCCCTCGACGGCGCCCAGACTGGGAGCTGGGCGCGATGATTTGATCTGGGCCGCAGTTCAGATCTGCAGCCGGGATTTTTCGGCCTTGCCGGTTGGATTTCGGCCAGCAGGGCCGGATACTGATTCACCTTGCGCTGCGCCCAATGACGCAACGCCGGGCTGACGGTTCAGGGGCAGTTGGATGCTGCAGATTCCTGCGACAGACCAAGCAGGTGGCACCGGAATACATTCACAGTCGTAGATCAAATAGCAACTGAATGCAGGAGCAGATCAGATAGGCGGAATTACCGCCGGTGCAAGTCCACCTTAGCACCTTCGACGTCCACTGCGAGCTTCAGCACGCGCCAGCCTGTTTCCGGCGTGTTCCCGGCAGTGAAGGCCTCGATGAAGGCCAGGGCATTGGCGGCCTGGGCCTCCCCGTTGGCCAGCACCAGGACGGTCGGGCCGGCCCCGGATACCACGGCCGGGTAACCGGCGTTGCGCAGCGCGGCGATGAGCGCTGCACTGGGCCGCATGGCCTCTGCGCGGTAGCTCTGGTGGAGGTAGTCCTCCGTGCCGGGCAACAAAAATTCGGGCTTCTGCGTCAACGCATGGATCAGCAGGGCAGCCCTTCCCGAATTCATAGCGGCGGCGTGGTGTGCCACCGATGCGGGCAACAGCGCGCGCGCGGCTTCGGTGGAGAGTTCAAAGTCGGGTACCGCCACGATGGGGATGACCGACCCGGCGACGGTGGCGCTGGTGCTGCTGTACTGCTCACTGTCCTGCCATGACAGCGCCAGTCCGCCGAAAATCGCAGGTGCGACGTTGTCCGGGTGCCCTTCCAGTTCGCTGGTCAGCTGGAGGATCCAGTCCTTTCCGCGCTGGCTCCGGGCAGGCACCATGGCATTGGCTGCGGAGACGGCGGCCACCACGGCGGAGGCGGAGGAGCCCAGCCCCCGGCCGTGCGGGTTCACGTTCACGGCGGTCACTTTCAGGCCGCCGTGGCGGTAGCCCAGCCGCTCGAAGGCTGCGTCCATGGCGCGGACCACCAGGTGGCTGGCATCGCGCGGCAGCGTGTCCGCGCCCTCGCCGCTGAGCTCGAACACGAGTTCGTCCGTGTCCAGGCTTTCCACCGTGAGGGTGTCATGCAGCGCCAACGCGAGTCCCAGGCTGTCATACCCGGGACCGAGGTTGGCTGTGGTGGCGGGGACGCGGACGGTGACGCGCTGGCCCGGCTCGATGAGTTGCAGTCCGACGGCGGCCTGCGAGGTGGTGTCCAAGGCTATTTTTCTTCCAGTCCCAGCTCAGCGGCAACGGTGACCACGTCGTTGGGGACCTTGACCGGCTTGACGTCGCTGCCGTCCTCGGTGCGCAGGGCCCACTGGGGGTCCTTGAGTCCGTGTCCGGTGACGGTGATGACGATGGTTTTCCCGCTGGGAACCTCGCCGGCCGCATGCTTCTTGAGCAGGCCCGCCACGCCGGCTGCGGAACCGGGCTCTACGAAGACCCCTTCCTTCGATGACAGCCAGCGGTGGGCGCTCAGGATCTCTTCGTCGGTGACGGCGTCGATGAGCCCGCCGGACTCATCACGTGCACCAACTGCGCCGTCCCAGGACGCGGGGTTTCCGATCCGGATGGCGGTGGCGATGGTGTCCGGCTCGGTGATCGGATGGCCGGCCACGAAGGGCGCGGCGCCGGCAGCCTGGAAGCCCCACATTGCGGGCGTCCTGGTGGACACGGCCGGCAGGGTGCCGGCCGTGTCCGACTCGAACGGCGCGGAGTACTCCTTGTAGCCCTTCCAGTAGGCGGTGATGTTGCCCGCATTGCCGACCGGCAGGACGTGGATGTCCGGAGCGTCTCCAAGGGCGTCGACTACTTCGAACGCGCCGGTCTTCTGGCCCTGGATGCGGGCAGGGTTGACGGAGTTAACGAGGAAGACGGGGTAGGACTCCCCCAGCTTGCGGGCGATGTCCAGGCAGTTGTCGAAGTTGCCGTCCACCTGCAGCAGCGTTGCGCCGTGGGCGATGGCCTGGCTGAGCTTGCCCATGGAGATCTTGCCTTCAGGGACCAGGACGGCGCACTTCAGGCCCGCGGCGGTTGCGTAGGCGGCTGCGGAAGCGGAGGTGTTTCCGGTGGACGCGCAGACGACGGCCTTGGCGCCGGAGGCGACTGCCGCCGTCATGGCCATGGTCATGCCGCGGTCCTTGAAGGACCCGGTGGGGTTCATGCCCTCGACCTTCAGGTAGACCTCGGAGCCGGTGAGTTCGGAGAGCTTCTGTGCGTGCACCAGCGGGGTGCCGCCCTCGCCCAGGGTGATCACCCTGGTGGACTCCGTCACGGGCAGGCGGTCAGCGTATTCGCGGATGACACCGCGCCATTGGTGAGCCACTTAGACTCCTTCTACCCGAAGAACGGATGTAACTGAATTGATGACGTCAAGGCCCTTCACGGCCTCGACGGTGGCTGCAAGGGCAGCCTCTGACGCGCGGTGGGTGACGATCCGCAGTTCCGCTGACTCCACATTGGATGCGGCGTCGCGGTGGATGGTCTGCCGCATGATTTCGATGGACACGCCGTGCTCGGCAAAGAGGTGGGCGATCCGTGCCAGCACGCCGGGCTGGTCGGCGACGTCCAGTCCGATGTAGTAGCTGGTGGTGGCAGCCTCGATGGGCAGCGCCGGGACGTGGCCGGTGGTGGTCTCGGTGCGCTGCGGTCCGCCCAGGACCAGGCGGCGTGCCGCCGAAACGAGGTCACCCATCACGGCGGACGCGGTGGGGGTGCCGCCGGCGCCCTGGCCGTAGAACATCAGCTCGCCGGCGTTTTCAGCCTCGATGAACACGGCGTTGAAGGCGCCCCGGACGGCGGCCAGCGGGTGTTCGCGCGGCAGGAGCGTGGGATGGACGCGGACGGATACGCCTTCCTTGCCCTCGGCATCGGTGAGTTTCTCCGCGATGGCCAGCAGCTTGATCACAAAGCCGGCGTCCTTTGCCGCGGCAATGTCCGAGGCAGTGACGGACGAAATGCCCTCGCAGTGGACGTTTTCCAGCGCGAACCGGGTGTGGAATGACAGCGACGCCAGGATGGCGGCCTTTGCCGCGGCGTCGTGCCCTTCGACGTCGGCGGTGGGGTCCGCTTCTGCGTAGCCGAGCCGCTGGGCTTCGGCGAGGGCGTCCGCGAACTGGGCGCCGGTGCTGTCCATCTGGTCAAGGATGAAGTTCGTGGTGCCGTTGACGATGCCCAGCACCCGGGTGATCCGGTCGCCGGAAAGGCTGTCACGGATGGGGCGGAGGATGGGGATGGCTCCGGCCACGGCGGCCTCGTAGGAGAGCTGGACGCCGGCCTTGTCTGCCTCTTCGTAGAGGGTTGGACCGTCCTGGGCAAGGAGGGCCTTGTTGCCGGTGACCACGCAGGCGCCATTGCGCAGCGCGGCGAGGATCAGCGTGCGGGCCGGCTCGATGCCACCCATCAGTTCAATCACCAAGTCCGCGTCCTTGACCAGGGTCTCGGCGTCTGTGGTGAAGAGTTCCTGCGGCAGTTCGACGTCGCGGTGGGCGTTGACGTTGCGCACGGCGATGCCGCTGAGCTGCAGGCGTGCCCCGGCACGGGCGGCAAGGGCGTCGGCGTCCTCGAGCAGGATCCGCGCAACCTGGGCCCCAACGTTGCCACAGCCCAGCAGGGCTACTTTCAGCGTTCGCAATTCCGTCATTCAGGCTCCCATGTCGCGGCTCAGCAAATCTTCTTCGGTTTCCCCGCGGACAATCAGCCGGGCAGATCCGTCGCGCACCGCGACAACGCCCGGCCGGGCCAGATAGTTGTAGTTGCTCGAGAGGGCCCAGCAGTAGGCGCCGGTTCCCGGGACAGCGAGCAGATCACCGGCTGCCACGTCCACGGGCAGATATACATCTCTAACAACTATGTCGCCGCTCTCGCAATGTTTGCCCACTACGCGGGACAGCTGCGGGGCGGCGGTGGAGGTGCGCGACGCCAGGACAGCCGAATAATCCGCGTCGTACAGCACCGGGCGGGCGTTGTCGCTCATGCCGCCGTCCACCGCAACATACCGGCGCGGATACGTAACGTTGTTGCCTCCGTCACCACCGGACGCAGCCGGAGCATCAACGCGGACGGTCTTGAGCGTGCCTACCTCGTACAGGGTGAAGGTGGTGCTGCCCACGATGGCACGGCCGGGTTCGATGGAGATGCGCGGCGCGTCGATGCCCAGCTCGGCGCAGGTGGAACGCACGACGGCGGCCATCGCCGTCGCGATTTCCGCTGCGGGGCGCGGGGTGTCCACGGGGGTGTAGGCAATGCCGTAGCCACCGCCGAGGTCCAGCTCCGGCAAGGTGATGGAATATTTTTCCTGCATGGCGGCCAGGAAGCGCAGGAGCTTCTCTGCGGCCAGCGCGAAGCCGTCCGGCTCGAAGATCTGGGAGCCGATGTGGCAGTGCAGGCCCAGTAGTTCGATGCCGGGATGGGCGGCTGCCGCTGCCACCGCTTCTTCGGCAGCGGAGACGCCCGCCTGGTCCGTTGTGTCGGCCGCCATGGAGAGGCCGAACTTCTGGTCCTCATGCGCCGTGGCAATGAATTCGTGCGTGTGCGCGTGGACGCCGGGGGTCAGCCGCAGCATGACTTTCGCCTCCACGCCGCGCGCCTGGGCAATGGCTCCGACGCGCGCGAGTTCGTCCAGGCTGTCCACCACGATCCGGCCAAGTCCCATGTCCAGCGCGCGGTTCAGTTCAGCGTCGGACTTGTTGTTGCCGTGCAGCGCCACCCGCTCCCCCGGCATGCCGGCGCGCGCTGCTACGGCAAGCTCCCCGCCCGATGCGGTGTCAAGGCGCAGCCCTTCCTCTTCCACCCACTTCACCACTGCGGTGCAGAGGAAGGATTTACCGGCGTAGTAGACGTCAACGCCGCCGCAAATATCGGCGAAGGCTGCGTCGAAGGAGTCCTTGAAGGCGCGGGCACGGGCACGGAAGTCGGCTTCGCTCATGACGAAAAGCGGGGTGCCGTACTGCCGCTGCAACTCGCTGACGGGAACACCATCGATGCTGAGTTCGCCCTCCCCGTTGCGCGCGACGTCCTTGGCCCACATCGGTTCGTGGAGCTTGTTCAGGTCATCCGGAACGGCGAGCCACTCCGGGGCAAGCGGGGAACCCTGTGCTGCTGTGTTCGTCATCGGTCCTACATCCGTTCTGGAGCCGAAACGCCCAGCAGGTCCAGCCCGTTGGCCAGTACCTGGCTGGTGGCGTCGTTGAGCCAAAGCCGGGTGCGGTTGAGGTCGGTGACGGGTTCTTCACCCATCGGGGCGATCCGGCAGGCGTCGTACCAGCGGTGGTAGGCCCCCGCGATGGCTTCGAGGTGCCGTGCCACGCGGTGCGGTTCGCGCAGTTCCGCCGCCTTGGCCACGATGGACGGGTAACTGCCCAGGTAGGACAGCAGCTCGTTTTCCGTGGCGTGGTCCAGCAGCGAGGCCTCGAAGCTGTCCCGGCCGTCCACCTGGCGTTCCACACCGGCGGCCACCGCGTTGCGCGCGGCACCACGGGAACGGGCATGGGCGTACTGCACGTAGAACACGGGGTTCTCGTTGCTGTGCTTCTTCAGCAGTTCAGGATCGAGGGTCAGCGGAGAGTCGGCCGGGAAGCGGGCCAGGGAATACCGGACGGCATCCTTGCCCAGCCACTCAATCAGGTCCTTGAGCTCGATGATGTTGCCCGCGCGCTTGGACAGTTTGGCTCCGTTGACGGAGACCAGCTGGCCGATCAGGACCTCGATGTTCACCTCGGGGTCGTCACCTGCGGCGGCGGCGATCGCCTTGAGCCGGTTGATGTAGCCGTGGTGGTCGGCGCCGAGCAGGTAGATCTTCTCCGTGAAACCGCGGTCCTTCTTGGACAGGTAGTAGGCCGCGTCTGCGGCAAAGTAGGTGGGTTCGCCGTTGGCCCGGATCATCACCCGGTCCTTGTCGTCGCCAAAGTCCGTGGTCCGAAGCCAGACAGCACCGCCGTCGTCGAACACGTGGCCCTGTTCGCGCAGGCGTGCCACGGCACTTTCGATGGCGCCGGCGTCGTGCAGTTCCTGCTCGGAGAAGAAGACGTCGAACTCCACGCCGAAATCCGCCAGCGTGGCTTTGATGTCCTTCATCTGGGCCTCGTATGCGGCAGCGCGGATGACCGGCAGTGCGGCCACTTCCGTCAGCTCGCGGATGTCCGGATGCGCCGAGAGGACCTCGTGGCCCAGGTCCGCGATGTACTGTCCCGGGTAACCGCCATCGGGCACGGGACGGCCGTGCAGGCGGGAGTATACGGAGGTGGCGAAGGTGTTCATCTGCGATCCGGCGTCGTTGATGTAGTACTCGGCCGTCACGTCGGCGCCCGAGGCGCGCAGCACGCGGGCAATGGAATCACCCAACGCGGCCCACCGGGTATGGCCGATGTGCAGCGGACCGGTGGGATTTGCGGAAACGAACTCCATGTTGACCGTGTGCCCGCTGAGCGCTGTGTTGGTGCCGTAAGTCCGGCCGGCCTCGACGATGGCCTTCGCCAGGGCACCGGCTGCAGCGGCGTCCACGGTGATGTTCAGGAAGCCCGGGCCCGCGATGTCGACGGCCGAGACGCCATCGATGGACTTCAGCCGGGTGCTGAGGATGCTCGCGAATTCGCGGGGATTGGTGCCTGCCTGCTTGGCCAGCTGCAGGGCGATGTTGGTTGCCCAGTCGCCGTGGTCCCGGTTCTTGGGCCGTTCCACACGCACCTCAGCCGGAATGGCTGATTCCGCAAGGGCAATATCGCCGGCGGCAACGGCGTCCTTGAGGCAGGCGGATATGGCGAGGGAAAGTTCTTCGGGAGTCACCCCTCTAGCGTACCGGGGGCCAGTGACAGCAAAGAATTCGACCCGTAGCCCCGGCACCTGCCTTAACCGACCCACGGTCCGCCGCGCAAAGGGAAGCGCCAGTGCGCAACCGGCCCGCGCGGACTCCTTTTCGGGCTGCAAAGGCCCGTTCCCCTCACCCCTCCGACGGGTCCGGGCAGCGGTTTTCCCTTGCGGGCCACCTTCCTGCTAAGCTCTAGGACGTCCCGCCGGGAACGGCAGGATATCCGGATTGCCCTCGTAGCTCAGGGGATAGAGCGTCTGCCTCCGGAGCAGAAGGCCGTAGGTTCGAATCCTACCGAGGGCACACACAATCCCCGCCGCTTCAGTGAAGCGGCGGGGATTTTTCGCTTCCAGGGAACTCAGAAGCGCAGGGCCGCCTCGTCAAGGGTGGCCAGGGTGAGCACTGCTTCCTCTACGGTCTCGTGGTCCTCCAGCTCGCGCTCGATCCGGCGCAGGACCACAGCGACCTCGTGCTCCGGGTGGTCCCCCTCCAAATCCACTGCCGCCACGAGGTACAGCTTGCGGGGGCCGACAAATTCCAGGTGCAGGTACGTCAGCCGGGCAATCTCGGGATGCTCCAGCACACGTCGGGCCATGGAACGTTCAATGTCCGGCGTCACGCCCTGCCCCACCAGGAAGCGCCTGTTGCGGTCGATGAGGACGACAGCGACGATGGCCAGCAGAACGCCAACCGTGATCGATCCAATGGCGTCCGGGAGCGGGGATCCCGTCACCTGGTGCAGGAACACACCCACGAACGCCACGACGAGGCCGATCAGCGCAGCCGCATCCTCGGCGAAGACTGCGCGGAGCGTGGGATCGGAGCTAATGAGGACCTGCTCCAGCGTATGCCGTTCCAGCTCGTGGGCCGCTTTCCGGGTCTGCCGGAAAGCCTGGATGAAGGAAATCCCTTCAAAGACGAAGGCAACGCCCAGGACCACGTAGGCGATCGTGAAATCCGCCGCGGGCTCCGGTGCGATGATCTGCTGGATGCCATGCATGATGGACACCACTGCGCCCGCGGTGAAGAGTCCGAAGGCGGCGAACATGGACCACACATAGGCTTCCCGGCCGTAGCCCATCGGGTGGCTCCTGTCCCGGGGCCGGGCAGACCGGCGCTCGGCAAAGAACAGGAACACCTGGTTGCCGGTGTCCGCCCAGGAGTGCGCCGCTTCCGCCGCCATCGAGGCCGAACCTGAAAGGACAGCAGCCACCGACTTCGCCCCCGCCACGAGGGTATTGGCCACGAACGCGATGATGACCGTCAGGAGGGTGGAGCTGGACTTGGTGCTCTTTTCGGTTTCAGCCATGCGCTAACCGTACCCACCTGCACCGGCTCCAGCGCCCGGCTGGCCGTTGGTTTCGCCGAAGCGGCCTGCCGTTTGATTGTCAGTGCCTCCTCCTAGGTTGGGAACACCTAGCTGAGGGAGTACGCAATGCACGTTCAGTTCTGTTCAATTGTTCCCCCGTACCTGCTGCGCAGGCTCGCGCAGCAGGATGCGCCGGGATACTCTGCCGCGGCCACCGCCGCCAGGAAGGCCCTGGGCCATGTGGAATCATTCCACGCGGCGCGGGCCCAGGCGGCGTCCGCGCCAACCCCTGGGCTGCGACAGGAGAGGCCGGGGCCGGTGGACCGGACAATCTATGACGCGGAAGGTTCCGAGGTCCTCCCCGGCACCCCGGTCCGGAAGGAAGGCGGTGCGGCCACTACGGATGCCGCCGCCGACGAAGCCTATGACGGACTGGGGCACACCCACCGGTTTTATGCTGAGGTGTTTGACCGGAACTCCGTGGACGATTCCGGACTCAGGCTCGATGCCACAGTGCATTTTGGCCAGCTCTATGACAACGCGTTCTGGAACGGCAGCCAAATGGTCTTCGGCGATGGTGACGGGGATGTCTTCGAGCGGTTCACCAGGTCCATCAGCGTCATCGGCCACGAACTGGCCCACGGTGTCACCCAATATTCGGCGGGGCTTGCCTACCGGAACCAGGCCGGAGCCCTGAACGAGTCCATGTCCGACGTGTTCGGCGCGCTCGTCGATCAGTACGCGAAGAACCAGACCGCGGCCCAGGCCACCTGGCTCATCGGGGAAGGCCTCTTCACCCCGCAGGTTCAGGGCCTCGCCCTGCGGTCCATGAAGGCGCCGGGAACCGCGTACGACGACGACGTTCTGGGCAAGGACCCGCAGCCGGACTCCATGGATGGCTACGTCCGGACCAGTGCGGACAATGGCGGGGTCCACATCAATTCCGGCATTCCCAACCGGGCCTTCTACCTCGTTGCAGAGGCCCTGGGCGGCAACGCCTGGGAATCCCCCGGCCGCATCTGGTACGAAACCCTTACTAACGGGTCACTGCCCCCGGCCGCCACCTTCAGCGTCTTTGCCCGTGCCACAATCCGCACTGCCGCTAACCTCTTCGGCCCGGAGTCCACCGGGCATGATGCGGTGCGGGGCGCGTGGGAAACTGTGAAGGTCAAGGTTTAACCGCTGTCCTGTGGCCCGTTACAGTGCCCCGGGGCCATATGGAAGCCCAGGAACCCGGCCATGAAGATCAAGGTGGAGCGCACAGGCGGAACCGCCGCCGTGCCCAGGGTGTGGACGGTGGATGCACGGACCGACGCCGCCCTCAGCCAGTGGCAGCCCCTCGTCGAGGCCTGCCCGTGGGATGCAGTTCCCCGCACACCACGGGCAGCCGCCGCTGCCCTCGAAGCCCCGCAGCCGGACCGCTTTATCTACTCAATCACCGCCGGGCAGCGCAGGGCAGCCCTGCCGGAACAGGCCATCACCGGGCCGTGGCGCGTCCTGGTTGACAGTGCCCGGGCCGCGGCAGAGGAAACGGCCGCTGTGCTCCCTCCCGGCACGAACACCGGCCCCACCTCCTGAGTCCTGCTGCAGGAGGACAAGTACTGGGACAGGAGCCGAACCAAGGGCCGTTCATGACGGCAGTAGACTGTCAGCAGCCATGACTTTTCATATCTCCTATCCCGCCGAGCTGCCGGTTTCCGAGCGCCGCGAGGACCTGATGGCCGCCATCGCCGCCAACCAGGTGACCATCATCGCCGGCGAAACCGGCTCCGGGAAGACCACGCAAATCCCCAAGATGTGCCTGGAACTGGGCCTGGGGGACAAGGGACTGATCGGGCACACGCAGCCCAGGCGGCTGGCGGCCAGGACCGTTGCGGAACGCATTGCGGAAGAACTTGGCGTGGAAATCGGCCAGGAGGTGGGCTTCCAGGTCCGTTTCACCGGCGAGGTGGGCAAGTCGACCAAGGTCAAGCTGATGACCGACGGCATCCTGCTGGCCGAGATCCAGCGGGACAAGCTGCTGCGCAAGTACAGCGCCATCATCATTGACGAGGCGCATGAACGAAGCCTCAACATCGACTTCATTCTTGGCTACCTGAAGCGGATCCTCCCCCAGCGGCCCGATTTGAAGGTCATCATTACCTCGGCCACCATCGACCCCGAACGGTTCGCCAACCATTTCGGCACCCCGGAGAACCCGGCGCCCATCATTGAGGTCTCCGGCAGGACGTATCCCGTCGAAATCCGTTACCGTCCCCTGAGCCAGCCGGTCACCGATGAGGAAGACGCCTCGGACGATGAACTCGAAGAGGACCGCGATCCGCTGGATGCCGTGTGCGATGCGGTGGACGAGCTGGCGGCTGAGGCACCCGGCGACATCCTGGTGTTCTTCTCCGGCGAGCGCGAAATCCGCGATGCTGCAGATGCCCTGCAGTCCCGCATCCAGTCCAACCGGAGACTGGCCAACACCGAAATACTCCCCCTCTTCGCCCGACTGAGCCTGCAGGAGCAGCACAAGGTCTTCCATCCCGGCAACAAGCGGCGGATCGTGCTGGCCACCAACGTGGCGGAAACGTCGCTGACCGTGCCCGGAATCAAGTACGTCATCGACACCGGCACGGCCCGCATTTCCCGGTACTCGCACCGCACCAAAGTCCAGCGCCTGCCCATCGAGCGCGTCTCGCAGGCGTCGGCCAACCAGCGTTCGGGCCGCTGCGGGCGCGTATCTGACGGCATCGCCATCCGGTTGTACTCCGAGGAGGACTTCGAGTCCCGGCCCCGGTTCACGGACCCTGAAATCCTTCGCACCAACCTGGCCGCCGTCATCCTCCAGATGACGGCGATGGGCGTGGCTAAAGGCCCCAAGGACGTAGAGGACTTCCCCTTCGTCGAACCGCCGGAAACCCGGGCGATTAACGACGGTGTCACCCTCCTGCGTGAGCTCGGCGCCCTCGCTCCCCCACGCGTGCAGGGCAACGGCGGCAAGGCACGTGCAGCCGAGGGCCGCGGAGCGTCGAAGGGCGGCGGCCTCACCGCTGTCGGACAGAAACTCGCACAGTTGCCCGTGGATCCCCGCCTGGGCCGGATGATCGTGGAAGCGGGGAAACGCGGCTGTGTCCGGGAAGTCATGGTCCTGGCAGCTGCGCTGACCATCCAGGATCCGCGCGAACGCCCCACCGACAAGCAGCAGCTCGCCGCGGAAAAGCACAACCGCTTCCGGGACGAGAACTCTGACTTCACCGGCTACCTCAATCTTTGGAACTACCTGCAGGAGAAGCAGCAGGAGCTGTCGTCCTCTGCCTTCCGCCGGTTGTGCCGCGCCGAATTCATCAACTACCTGCGCGTCCGCGAATGGCAGGACCTGTTTACCCAACTGCGCCAGCTCGCCCGGCCGCTGGGAATCACCCTGGACAACAAACGCCTGGCTGACCCGGTGGGTAACCATGACGGCATCCACATCAGCCTGCTCTCGGGTTTGCTGAGCCACATCGGCATCCTGGACGAGCGCAAGCGTGAATATGCCGGCGCCCGTGGCACCCGCTTCGCGATCTTCCCCGGGTCGGCGCTCTTCAAGAAGTCCCCCACCTTCGTCATGGCGGCGGAGCTGGTGGAAACCAGCAGGCTGTGGGCCCGGGTTGCGGCGAAGTTCGACCCCCTGTGGGCGGAACAGGTGGCACCGGACCTGGTCAAGCGCAGCTACAGCGAACCGCACTGGTCCAGCCGGCAGGGCGCCGTCATGGCTTACGAAAAAGTCACCCTTTATGGCGTCCCGATCATTGCGCAGCGGCGGATCAACTACGGCCGGGTGGACCCGGCCGTAGCCCGCGAGCTCTTCATCAGGCACGCCCTGGTCGAAGGTGACTGGCGCACGCACCATAAATTCTTCCAGCGCAACCGGGCCCTCCTGAATGAGGTGGAGGAACTTGAGGCCCGCATGCGCCGCCGCGACCTGCTTGTGGATGATGAAACACTGTTCGAGTTCTACGATGCCAGGATCGGACCCGATGTTATTTCCGAACGGCATTTCGACAAGTGGTGGAAGGATGCCCGCAGGGAGAACCCGGACCTCCTGGATTACGACAAGTCACTGCTCCTCAGTGACGACGCCGATGACCTGGACGATTCGGCCTATCCGAAGACCTGGCTCCACAAGGGCTTCGAGCTTCCACTGACGTACGAGTTCCATCCGGTGGCTCCGGGCTCGGCCCCAGACCCCTCTGACGGCGTCACGGCCGAAGTGCCGGTCCTGTTCCTCAACCAGCTCGACGACGCCCCGTTCCGCTGGTTGATTCCGGGGCAGCGGGTGGACCTGGTGACAGCCCTGATCAAGTCACTGCCCAAGCAGGTCCGGAAGAACTTCGTTCCCGCCCCTGATGTCGCCCGCCAGGCGGTGGCGGCACTTGAAGCGGACTTCGACCCGGAAACGGATGACCTGGAACCGTCGCTGGAGCTGGTCCTGCGGCGGATCCGCGGGGCCATCGTCCCGCCGGGATCCTGGAACTGGGACGCGGTCCCCCCGCACCTGCGGATGAGCTTCAAGGTAGTGGACAGCAAGGGCAAGGTCCTGGGCGAGGGCAAGGACCTGGTGGAGCTCCAGGAGCGGCTTGCCCCAGCCACCCGGCGCGCCATCGCCGAATCGCTCGGCGCCACCCCTGCCTCCGCCGCTCCCGGCGGCCGGGGCAAGGCGGCCGGTGGGAACGGGAAGGAGCAGGGCGGAAGTGGCAGAACGTCCGACGCCGGTCCCCAGCGACGTCAGCAGGCCACTGGGGTCCCGGGTGTCCAGGCCGGGGCAGGGTTCGTGGAGCGGGACGGCCTGACGGAGTGGAGCTTCGGCAGCATCGAACGCCAGGTGAGCAGCATGGTCAAAGGCCACACCGTGACCGGTTACCCGGCTTTGGTGGACCAGGGCACGTCAGTGTCGCTGCGCGTGTTCCAGACGGCTGGAGAGCAGCTGGACGCGATGCGCGGCGGCGTGATCCGGCTGCTGGCCCTGCGTGTTCCGGCACCGGACCGCTACGTCCTGGAGCACCTGAGCAACACGGAGAAGCTGACCTTCAGCCAGAACCCACACGGTTCAGTGTCCGCCCTGATCGCCGACTGCGCCCTGGCCGCCATCGACAAGCTCACGCCCGCGGAGCTTCCCTGGGACCGGCAGGCCTTTGACCAGCTCTACGAGCTGGTGCGCGCCGAACTGATCGACACCGTCTTCTCAGTCACAGCCACAGTGGAGCGCATCCTCGCCAGTACGCGCCGGATCGAAAAGCAGCTCAAGGGCACCACCAGCCTGGCCTTGATCAGCGCACTGAACGACATCAAGAGCCAGCTGGAACAACTGGTCTACCCGGGCTTTGTAGCACGCACGGGCTACGCCCAGCTCAGCCAGCTGCCGCGGTACCTTGCGGCGATCGAGAAGCGGCTGGACCGGCTGCCCGTCAACGTGCAGCGCGATGCCCTGAACATGGCGGTGATCCAGGGCCTGGAGGACGACTACGACGATGCGGTCTCGGCACTCCTGCCGGGACGCCGCGCTGGACGGGAGTTAACCCAAGTGCGCTGGATGATCGAGGAACTTCGGGTGAGCCTGTTCGCCGTCGAACTCGGGACCGCCTACTCCGTATCCGAGAAGCGCATCCGCACGGTGCTCAACAAGGCACTCGCCCCCGCCTAGCAGCGGCACCCCTACGAGAGGAATCGAATGAAGCTCACGCTTGCCCAGGGCCCGGCAGGGACAGAAATCGCAGGGCTCGGCCACGCCCAGCCGGTGCGGGTCATGGACAACCATGAACTCGAAGGCATGATGGACACGAGCGACGAGTGGATCCGCCAACGCACCGGGATTGTCACCAGGCGCATTGTTGCCGAGGGCGAGACCGTGGTGGACCTTGCGGTTCCCGCTGCCCGGATGGCCCTGGCTGACTCGGGAGTCGGCGCGGCGGACATCGACCTTGTGGTGGTGGCCACCACCACCGCGGCCGAACGCTCGCCGAATACGGCCGGCCGCATCGCTGCCGCTCTTGGACTCGGGCGGGACGGCCGCGGTCCAGCCATTATGGACGTCAACACAGCATGCTCCGGCTTCGAATACGCCCTGGGCGTGGCCGACCAGGCAATCCGGACCGGAAGCGCAACCCACGCCATCGTCGTGGGAGCCGAGACGCTCTCCACCGTCACTGACTGGACGGACCGCGCCACGGCCGTCCTTACCGCCGACGGCGCGGGCGCCGCCGTCGTGCGTCCCTCCGAAACACCCCGGATTGGACCCGTGGTCTGGGGCTCGGAGCGCGGCATGGCTGACGCTGTCACCATCTCCCCACCCTTGGGCAGGTTCTCGCAGAACGGCCGTGAAGTGCTGCGCTGGGCGCTGACCAGGGCCCCCGAGCGGGCCCGCGAGGTGGTGGCGCGCGCGGGACTGGAACTGGACGACATCCAGGTCCTGGCCGCTCACCAGGCCAACCTTCGCATCATCGAACCACTCGCGGAGGCTCTGGGCCTGACGGACCGCATCGTCATCACGGACGTCACGGAGTCGGGCAACACTTCTGCCGCAAGCGTGCCGCTCGGGTTGAGCAAATGGTGGCACTCCGGCAGGATCCCCGCCGATGTTCCCGCGCTGCTTTTCGGCTTCGGCGGCGGGTTCACGTACGCGGGCATGGTGGCGATGACGCCCCGCAGGAACTGACCCTTCGTACGCGGCCCCTGCCACGCCCGCCGCATACGCGCCGGGCGTGGCACTGGTTCATTCGGCCGGAACGAATTCCCCGTAGCCGGCTGCGCGGAGCCCGGCACGCAGCTTTTCCGCGTTGGCGTCCAGGACCGCCGGGTCCGGGTTCTGGTCGGCAGAGCCAAAATCGAAGTCGGCCATACTGCGTGACGGCCACACGTGGACATGCAGGTGGTTGACCTCATAGCCCGCCACGATCAGACCGGCACGGCGTGCCCCGAAGAGGTCCACCTGCACCGCGCCGATGCGGCGTGCCACCTCCATGACACGGGCCAGAGTCTCCGGTGCGGCGTCCGTCCACCGGTCCACTTCCTCGGTGGGCACCACGAGGGTGTGGCCGTCAGCGAGCGGCCCGGTGGTCAGGAACGCCGACACATCGTCCTCGCGCCAAACGAACCGGCCTGGAATCTCGCCCCTCAGGATCCTGGTGAACAGCGTGCTCATGCGTCTGCCTCCTCGGCTGCTGCCTGCAGCGTGCTGGTGTCCAGCACGAACCGGTACTTTACGTCTCCAGCGACCATCCGGTCGTAGGCTTCATTCAGCTGTCCGGCCGACACCATCTCGATATCGGCCACAACCCCGTGCTCAGCGCAGAAGTCGAGCATTTCCTGGGTTTCTGCGATGCCCCCAATGAGCGATCCCGCATAGGCAATCCTCCGCCGGATCAGGGCCCCGGGATTGACGGGCGGCATCGCCTCCGAGGGCAGGCCGAGCTGGAACAGTGCCCCGTCCACGCGCAGGGTGCGGAAGAAGGGGTTCAGGTCGTGCGGGGCTGCCACGGTGTCGATAATGAGGTCGATGGTGCGGTTTGCGCCCTCCATGGCGGCCTCATCGCGGGACAGGACAACCTCGTCGGCCCCCAGTTCCAGCGCCGCGGCTACCTTCGATTCCGAAGTGGTGAACACCACCACCCTTGCACCCATGGCCTTGGCCAGCTTGACGGCCATGTGGCCCAGTCCCCCCAGGCCGACCACGCCCACCACGTCGCCTTCCTCCACGTCGAAGTGCCGCAGTGGAGAGAACGTGGTGACGCCGGCACACAGCAGGGGCGCGACGGCGGCCGGGTCCAGTGAGTCGGGCACGTGGAGGACATAGCGCCGGTCCACCACGATGGACGACGAATAGCCCCCCTGCGTGACCGCGTCGCCGTTCCTGCGGTCCTTGCCACCGTACGTGCCGGTCATGCCCCGTTCGCAGTATTGCTCCAGGCCGTCCAGGCAGCTGTCGCACTCGCGGCAGGAATCGACCATGCAGCCCACGCCCACCCGCTCGCCCACGGCGAAATCGGTAACGTCCGCTCCAACCCTGGTGACCGTTCCGACGATTTCGTGGCCCGGCACCAGGGGGTAGACCTGCCCGCCCCACTCCCCGCGCGTAGCATGCACATCGGAGTGGCACAGCCCGCAGAATTCGATGGCGATCTCGACGTCGTCCGGTTTGGGAGCCCGCCGGGCCACAGTCAGCGGCACCAGCCCGCTGTCTCCGGACACGGCGCCGTAGGCGGCGGCGAGCTGACCGGCTGCACCCCCAGTGGGCGCAGCGTCAGGGGCAGGGGCTATGGGTCGGGCGAGGGGCGGTGGTACGGGGCGTCCTGGTGTCATACTGCGACGCTACCCCCGCCTCCTGCCGACTTGCCAACCGGCGCAACAGACTGCCCGGCATCGGCGCCACCGTCCCCAGGTTCCGGACCGGTGGCAACAGGGAGATCAGGACGGTTGGACCACTCTGAAAATGAGCCCGGGTACAGCGTGGCCTGGAACCCGGCGAGTTCCAACGCGGCCACCTCGTGCGCCGCAGTGACGCCGGAGCCGCAGTAGACCGCCACCGGACAGCCTTCCCGGACGCCCAGGGATTCGAACCTCCGCCGCAGCTCCGCCGGCGGCAGGAACCGTCCGTCGGCGTCCACGTTCCCCGTGGTGGGGGCGCTCACTGCTCCGGGAATGTGGCCGGCACGCGGGTCAACCGGCTCAATCTCGCCCCGGTACCTCTCCCCTGCCCTCGCGTCGAGCAGCAGGCCGCTGCGCGCCCAGCCGGCGGCAGCACCGGCGTCGGCCGCGGGCATCTGTCCACTGCCCAACGTTACGTCTCCGGGGACAGGATGGACGGCGCCCGGCTCAACCGGCAGGCCCGCGGCACGCCAGGCGGCCAGGCCGCCATCGAGCAGGTACACCTCCGCCAGTCCGGCGTCGCGCAGCATCCACCACACCCTGGCCGCCGCCATGTTGGCACTGTCGTCATAGGCCACCATGGCATCGCCGTTCCTGACGCCCCACCGCCGGGCCGACTCCTGGAACTGCGCCGGCGACGGCAACGGGTGGCGCCCCCGGTCCGGGACCGACGAATCCGAAAGCTCGGTGGCCAGGTCCACGAACACCGCCCCCGGCAGGTGGCCGGCAAGATAGTGGTCGTGCCCGTGCGGGTCGCCCAGCGCCCACCGCACATCCAGCAGCACCGTCCGCTGCCCGGCGGCAAGCCGGGCTTCAAGGTCCTGGACGTCCGTCAACGGGTTCATCGCGCTCCTTACAGGTTCCTACAGCCGACGGGACCCACTCTAGACGGACTGTTGCCGCGGGTAGGCTGGTTCGGTGACGATCAAGGGCAACCCCGGCAAAGGCAGCAGCGGAACGGACCGGGGCTGGGCCGACCGTGCCATCCGCACCATCACGGCGGAAAACAACCGCTCTGCGGACACCCACCTCTACTCGGTGCCGCTGCCGGAGCACTGGGGCATCGAGCTCTACCTCAAGGATGAATCCAGGCACCGCTCGGGCAGCCTGAAGCACCGGCTGGCCAGGTCCCTGTTCCTGTTCGGCCTGGTGAACGGATGGATCCGGGAGGACACCACCATCGTTGAAGCGTCCAGTGGCAGCACTGCGGTCTCGGAGGCGTACTTCGCCCAACTGCTGGGGCTTCCCTTCGTCGCCGTCATGGCGCGCACCACCAGCCCGGAGAAAATTGCGCTGATTGAACAGTTCGGCGGCTCGTGCCTGCTGGTGGAAAACGCCTCTGACGTTTATGCCGTAGCCGAGGAAACAGCAGCAACGTGCAACGGGCATTACATGGACCAGTTCACGTACGCGGAACGGGCTACGGACTGGCGCGGCAACAACAACATCGCGGAATCAATTTTCGGCCAGCTCAACCTCGAGCCGCACCCGGTGCCGGACTGGATCGTGGTGGGGGCCGGCACCGGGGGAACCAGCGCCACGATCGGCCGCTACCTGCGCTACCACTCCCACCCCACCCGGTTGCTGGTGGTGGACCCGGAGAACTCCGCCTTCTACCCGGGCTGGCTGGGCGAAGCAGCCGGGAAACCCACCGGCCTGCCCTCCCGGATCGAAGGCATCGGCCGGGCCCGGATGGAGCCCAGTTTCATTCCCACGGTGATCGACAGAATGGTCCAGGTACCCGATGCCGCCTCGATCGCCGCGATGCGGCACCTGCATTCCTACGCCGGCCTGCACGCCGGGCCCTCCACCGGCACAAACCTGTGGGGAGTCTGGCAGGCAATTGCCGGAATGCTCGCGGAAGGGCGCCGGGGCAGCATCGTTTCCCTGATGTGCGACGGCGGGGAACGCTACGCGGGCACCTACTGGAACCGGGAGTGGCTGGCTGCCCAGCGGCTGGATCCTGCGCCGTATGAAGCAGTTATTGCCCGGTTCCTGGACACCGGGGAATGGACGGCCTAAACCTCCACTGATTCGCGGGAGGCCAGGTGCCGGTACTCCGTGCCGTACTTGGCGCCAATCCGCTTCACGTGGCCTTCAACGATGCCCAGGCCGTTGTCGTTGAGCAGCCCGTCGTGAATCTGGAACGCCCGCGGCGCCCGCACGCCGATGACGAAATCCACCACCTCCGCGGATTTGCTCCACGGTGCGTGCAGTGGCACCAGCAGCGTCTGGACCGTGATGCCGTCCGGGATGATGAATGAGTCCCCCGGGTGGTACACGTTGTTGTCCACCAGGAAACCGATGTTGGCCACCACGGGAATCTGGGGGTGGATCAGGGCGTGCTGGCCGCCAAAGCTGCGGATATCGAATCCTCCGGCCTGGAAAGTCGATCCGGGTTCCACGGCGTGGATACGGTCCGCGGCGGCCGGGGCCTCCCCGCGCAACTGCCCGGCCACCCCCTCTGGGGCGTACAGCACCAGGTCCTTGTCATCCTGGAGGGCCTTCACCACAGCGGGGGTGTCAAGATGGTCTGCGTGTTCGTGGGTTACCAGGACGGCCTGGGCCCCAGCGAGCGCCTCAGCCGATTCGGAGAACGTGCCGGGATCAAGGACCAGGACCCCGCCTTCCTTCTCGAGCCGGACACAGGCGTGGGTGTATTTGGTCAGCTTCATAGCGCCAGCCTAGGGTCCGCCGCGGAAGCCTGTCCACGATGCTCCGGCTGGTAATCTTGATGTCTGCCCCCCACGGAAGCGAGTTCGTCCATGCCGATCGGCGTCAAGGCTGATTCCGCCGCCCCACCACCGGCAGGAGCTGGCAAGGAACAGCGCGTCACCAAACAGCGCAAGGCCGTCAGCGCAGCCCTGGACGATCTGGATGACTTCGTCAGCACCCAGGAGCTCTACCGCATACTGCAGAACCAGGGCGTCTCCGTTTCCCTCGCCACTGCCTACCGGATCCTGCAGTCACTCGCCGATGAGGGCCTGGTGGATGTGCTGCGCAACGGTGACGGGGAGGCCGTGTACCGGCGCTGTGCGGTGACCGGGCACCACCACCACCTGTTGTGCAGGAACTGCGGCAAGGCAGTGGAGGTTGAGGCACCCGCCGTGGAAACGTGGGCCGTGCGCACTGCAGCGGAGCACGGGTTCACGGAGGTGGACCACACCGTGGAGATCTTTGGCCTGTGCCCCGACTGCACCGCGCTTAAGGCTTCCGGGAAGCTGTAAGGACGCGTCCGTTCATCCCCCGGGCAGACCGCACCGACCCGATGACCCGGCACACCACGTAGATCAGGAATGACAACGTGGTCACGTAGGGGCTGATGGGTATCCGTCCGCCCAGCGCCAGCAGGATTCCGCCCACCGTTGCGCTGACCGCGAAGACGACACTCAGGACCACTGCTGCGACCGGCGAGGACGTGACACGCAGGGCCGCGGCTGCCGGAGTGATCAGCAGGGCGAGTACCAGCAGGGCGCCCACCACTTGGATGGACAGCGCCACGCTGACGCCGAGCACGATCATGAACACCACCGCGAGGGTGCGGACCGGCACTCCCCTGGCCTCGGCAAGGTCCGGGTCCACGCTGGCAAAGTTCAGGGGGCGCCAGATTGCCAGCAATACAAGCATGATGACGACGGCGGTGCCGGCCAGTGCCTGCAGCTGGACCGTGTCCACCGACACGATCTGCCCGGTCAGCAGGCCAAACTTGTTGGCGGCGCGGCCTTGGTACAGCGACAGGAAAAGGATTCCAAGGCCCAGGCCGAAGGGCATGATGACACCGATGATGGAGTTCTTGTCCCGCGCCCGTACCCCCATAACGCCCAGCAGCAGGGCAGCGGCCACCGACCCGATGAGCGAGCCAAACACCACGTCCGCGCCGACCAGCAGGGCGAAAGCCGCCCCGGCGAAGGACAATTCGGAGATGCCGTGGACCGCGAAGGCAAGGTCCCGCTTCATCACGAACGTTCCCACCAGGCCGCCAAGGAGGCCAAGGATGGCGCCGGCCCAGATGGAGTTCTGGACCAGGACCAGCAGTTCGCCGTAGTTGTCGAAGTTGAAGATGGCGCCAAGAATGCTGTTCACGTCCATCAGGCCACCTCCCCCGCCAGCGAATCGGCTCCGTGGTGGTGCGTTGTGGCGTCGGGCAGCCCGACGACGACGATCCGGCCGTTGGCGTGGATGACCTCCACGTTGCTGCCGTAGAGGTCCGAGAGCACTTCAGTGGTCATGACCTCGTCCGGCGTCCCCACACGGAAACGTCCCCCCGCCAGGTAGAGCACCCGGTCCACATATTCGATGATCGGGTTGATTTCGTGGGTGACGAATACTACGGCGGTGTCGTGTTCGCGGCTTTGCTGATGGATGAGGGCGCTGACCGCCTGCTGGTGGTGCAGGTCGAGGGACAGCAGCGGCTCGTCGCAGAGCAGGACCTGCGGGCCCGTGGCCAGGGCCTGCGCCACGCGGAGGCGCTGCTGCTCTCCGCCGGAGAGCTGGCCCACCGGGACCTTGGCGTAGTCGGAAGCTCCCACCATCTCCAGCAGCTGGTCCACTTTTCGGTTGGTTCTACCGGGTTGCAGCCTGATTCCCCACCGGTGGCCGTCCACACCCAGGGCCACCAGGTCGCGTGCACGCATGGGGGTGTCCGGCGGGAAGGACTTCTGCTGGGGTATGTAGCCGATCAGGCTGCTGCCGCGTTCCACCGGACGACCGCCCAGCTCCGCCTGTCCTGAATGCAGTTTCTGCAGGCCAAGCAGGACCTTCAGGAAGCTTGTCTTTCCGCTGCCGTTGGGGCCGAGAACGGCGAAGAACTCTCCGGGCCTGATGTCCAAGTCCAGGTCCTCCCAGAGCGTGCGCTGGCCGAACTTGAGGCACGCCCCTTTGAGGCTGACGACGGATTCCACCTATTTTGTCTCCAGAACCTTGCTGATGTTGTTCACATTGTCCGCCATCCACTGCAGGTAGGTCTTGCCTTCGGGCAGTGTCTCGGTGAAATCAACCACCGGCACACCCGCCCCTTCGGCCGCCTTCTTCAGGGCCTCCGTCTGCGGGCCTTCCGTTTGGGCGTTGTAGGCAAGGAAGCGCACCGCCCTGGATGCCACCAGATCCGTGGCCTCCTTCATGACTGCGGGCGGAACGTCGCTGCCTTCTTCAATGGCTGCCGTGTATTGCACGGGCGTTGCGTTCACCAGGCCCGCGTCCTGCAGCAGGTATAACGGGACGGGCTCCGTCACGGCCACCTTCCCGTTCGCCGCAGCAGCCTTGACCGCGTCCACCTTGGACTGCAGCCCGGCGAGGGAGGACTTGAATGATTCAGCGTTGGCTGAGAACGCAGCGGCAGAGCCGGGATCCAGCGCGGACAGCTTGGCCTCGATGCTGTCGGCCACCCGCTCCATGGCCGGCAGGCTGTACCAGACGTGCTCGTTGATGTCGCCGTGGTCGTGTGCGTCCGCCGTGCCGGTCGCCGACGGCCCGGCCCCGGATTCCGCAGGATGGGCAAGCCCCGAGATGTCGACGGCGGTCAGCACCGAAGCATTGCCAGGCTTGCTGCTTTCCACCAGGGTGTGAAGAAAGCCGTCGTAGCCGCCGCCGTTTTCGATGATGAGCTGCGCCTTGGAAACGGCCAGCCGGTCCTGGGCGCTCGCCTCGTAGGAGTGCGGATCCTGGGCGGCATTGTTAATAATCGCGGTGACCTTGACCTTGTCTCCGCCAATGGTTCTGGCGATGTCGCCATAGACGTTGGTGGAAGCCACGACGTTGATTCCCTGCACCGCCTCCTGGGTCTGCGAAGACTGGGAGCCGCAGCCAGTCAGCAGAAGGCCAAAACCTGCAAGGGCGGCAAGGAAAGAGCTGGCAGCGGCTGGACGGCGCACGGAAGACCTCAGTTCACAGATGGGGTGGCAACATCACCAGCCTATACCTAAATGCGAATGATTCCTATTTAGCTTCCAGGCGTCCGGGGACGCGGGCCTTGGCATGGCAACGCCCCTCCCCGCCGGGAGGGGCGTACCGCTGTCAGCCGCCGTTGGATTGGCCCAGGCGCCGGATGCCCGTCGCCTGGGTTGCGTCCCGGATCTCACCGACCAACTGTTCGATCACGTCCTCAAGGAAGAGGACGCCCCGGGTATTGCCGTCCGGGCCGATGACCCGGGCAAGGTGGGAACCGGTCCGCTGCATCACCGACATGGCCTTCTCGATCTCGTCCCCCAAAGCCAGGTTGGCCAGTGACCGTACCCTGGCCTCGGCAATGGGCAGGCCATAGGCAGACTCGGGGATGGACAACACGTCCTTGACGTGGAGGTAGCCGTACAGCAGGTCCTCATCGTCCAGCATGGGGAACCGGGAGAAACCGGTCCGGCTGACGGCTTTTTCGAACTCCACCGGGGTAGTGGAAGCCGGCAGCATGACCAGGTTTTCCAGCGGCACCATGATGTCCTCCGCCGTATGCTCCGAGAACTCGAGCGCGCCGGTGATGAGGCCGGCGTCGTCGTCCACCAGGCCATGGCGGGTGGACTCCTGCACGATCGACTGCACTTCCTCCAGGGTGAAGGAGGATGTCACCTCGTCCTTCGGCTCAATCCGCACCAACTTCAGCATGTGGTTGGCGGTCCAGTTGAGGACAGAGATGACGGGATGGACCAGCCGGGAGATGAACAGCAGCGGCGGCGCCAGGAACAGCGCCGCTTTGTCCGCCACGGACACCGAGATGTTCTTGGGCACCATCTCACCGAAAGTGACATGCAGGAAGGTCACCAGCATCAATGCCACGGCGAAGGCGGCTACGTCCGCCGCTTCCGCGGGCAGGCCCACCGTCTCGATGGGGCCGGCGAGGAGGTGGTGTATCGCCGGTTCCGCCACCAGCAGGATCAGCAGTGAGCAGACGGTGATGCCCAACTGCGCACAGGCCAGCATCAGGGAGACGTTCTCCATGGCACGCAGGGTGGTCTGGGCTCGCTTGGACCCCGTGTCGGCCAGTGGCTCAATCTGGCTGCGGCGTGCGGACATGATGGCAAATTCGGCAGCGACGAAAAAGGCGTTGCCGAGCAGGAGGAAGCCCAGCCAAAGTATTCCGGCCCAGTCGCTCATGGCCTGCTCCTGTCATCGGCGTCATGCTTGGCCGGTTCTTCCGCGGGGTGGAAGCAGATGCGGTCAATCCTGCGGCCGTCCATCCTGGTGACGCTGAGGGTCCCGCCGTTCACCGGGACGGTATCGCCCACCACCGCAATCCTGCCGAGTTTGCTCATGACGTAGCCGCCCACTGTTTCGTAGGCCGCCTCGTCCGGGACGGTCAACCCAGGGATCTGCTCGGACAGCTCATCCGGCCGAAGGAGGCCGGGAAAGTACCAGTCACCGGAGGCACTTTGCAGGAGTCCGGGACGGACCCGATCGTGTTCGTCCGCCACCTCGCCCACAATCTCCTCCACCAGGTCCTCAAGGGTGGCAATGCCGGCGGTTCCGCCGTATTCGTCCAGCACCACGGCCAGCTGCAGGTTTCCCTCCCGGAGCTCCGCCAGCAGCGCATCAAGGTGGATGGTCTCGGGCACGCGCAGGACCTCGGTCATGATGGCGCCCGCCTCGAGGTTTTGCCGGCGTTCCGAGGGAACAGCGACGGCCTTTTTGACGTGCACCAGCCCCCGGATGTCATCGGCGGACTCGCCAATGACGGGGAACCGCGAATACCCGGTCCTGCGTGCCGCATCCACCACATCCGACACCGGCTGGTCCGCGTCAATCGTCTCCAGTCTGATACGGGGCGTCATCACGTCAGCCGCGGTCCGCGTGGAAAAGTTCAACGTCCGGGCGATGAAGTTGGCGGTCCCGGCGTCGAGGGTTCCCATTGCGGCGGACCTGCGTACCAGCGAGGCAAGCTCCGCAGGCGTGCGTGCACCGGAAATCTCCTCTTTGGCTTCCACCCCGAAGACGTTCAGGATTCTGTTGGAAAACCCGTTGAGGAGCAGGATAGCGGGCTTGAAGATGGTCGTGAACACCAGCTGTGGGCCGGCCAGCGCCCGGCCCACCGGGAACGCAAGCGCAATGGCCATGTTCTTGGGCACCAGTTCGCCGAGGAGCATGGACAACAGTGTTGCCACCACCATCGCCAGGATCAGCGAGACGGACTGCACCGCCACGTCGGGAAGTCCGACGACGGCCAGCGGCACTTCGAGCAGGTGGCCCACGGACGGTTCCATGACATAACCGGTGAGCAAGGTGGTCAGGGTAATGCCGAGCTGGCAGCTGGACAGCTGCGTGGACAGGGACTTGAGGCAGGCCAGCAAAGGCACTGCGCGGGTGTCGCCGTCGTCAATTGCACGCTGGACGGTGGGCTGGTCCAGGGCGATGAGGGAGAACTCGACGGCCACGAAGAACCCGGTGCCGGCGATCAGCAGCAGGCCTGCTGCGAGGAGAAGCCACTCCATTCAACATCCCGCCTGGGATATTGAGGATGACCGGATGCCGGTCAGCTGGAAGGGGGAAAAGCTGTTTGGTCCCGGCGGAGGATGGTCGGCAGATGCCGATGCCTGGCCCGTGCGGGCTGCGGCAAGCTGGGCCGCTGGCTGGTGATGGGCGCGTTGTCGGGGTTTGCCGGCTCTGGGGGCGGACTGCGCGGCGCTTCTCTTGGAGCTCCGCTGACAGCGCCCAGGCCGGCACCTAGATTTACTGTCCATAAGAATTTCAGTCTACAGGAGCGCCCCTGCCGCCGGACCGCATCGAGGCCGCAGGCCGGCGCTTTAAAGAGGAGCATCCAGCGTCCCGCCCCGCCCTGCCACTGACCGTCCGGCCCCTATATTTCGGCCCCGGTTCGTCACTTCATGATTTGGGTCACCCTTATTGGCAGTTAACACAGAATGCTCACTAGACTTGCAAAGGTCCGGGTTCAGCGGACAGAGACTGGTTCGAACGTAGTGCTGAAGCACCGGGGGGCCAAAGAGAAATCAAACTCATGGAAGAGGCGTATTTCAAGTGCCAGAGCAGCCAAGCCACCGTCTACCAGAGGAATTTGGCGGAAACGAGTGGCTCGTTGACGAACTGTACGAGCAGTACCAACAGGACAAGAACGCCGTGGACACCAAGTGGTGGCCCCTGTTTGAATCCTTCGACTCGGGCAACGGTTCTTCTTCCAATGGAAATTCCGCGCATGCCGCCAACCCTCCCACGCGGGAACTTCCCGTCGTAAAGCAGGCCCCGGCAGCGTCGCCGGCCGCAGCCCCCGCCGCTCCCCCAGCACCGCCCGCTGCCCCGGCGCCTGCCGCACCGGCAGCAGCCCCCGTCAAGAAGGCCCCCGCCACGGAAGCGCGCGACGGCGGCAAGAAGACCGAAGCCGGCACCGGCTCGCAGCCCATCCCGGCCCAGCTGCCCAAGAACGTCAAGGCTCCCACCGCTCCCGAGGAAGACGTTGTCTCCGTCCTTCGCGGACCGGCCAAAGCGATCGCCACCAACATGGTCACCAGCCTCGAGGTGCCCACCGCCACCAGCGTCCGCGCCATTCCGGCCAAGCTGCTCATCGACAACCGGGTGGTCATCAACTCCAACCTTGCCCGCGCCCGCGGCGGCAAGGTTTCCTTCACCCACCTCATCGGCTACGCCGTGATCCGGGCGCTCTCCCAGTTCCCGTCGATGAACGTCTACTACGACGAGGTGGACGGCAAGCCCGTCGCCGTGCAGCCGGCACATGTCAATTTCGGCATTGCCATCGACATGCCCAAGCCCGACGGCAGCCGCCTGCTGATGGTTCCGAACATCAAGAAGGCCGAAACCCTCAACTTCGCGGAATTCTGGCACACCTACGAGGACCTCATCAAGCGGGCCCGCAACGGCAAGCTCACCGCCGAGGACCACCAGGGCACCACCGTGTCCCTCACCAACCCGGGCGGAATCGGCACCGTGCACTCCGTGCCACGCCTCTCCAAGGGCCAGGCTGCCATCATCGGCGTCGGCGCCCTTGACTACCCCGCTGAGTTCCAGGGGGCCAGCGAAAAGATCATCGCCCAGAACGCCATCAGCAAGGTCCTCACCCTGACCTCGACGTACGACCACCGCGTCATCCAGGGCGCCGGCAGCGGTGAATTCCTCAAGCTGGTCCACCAGCTCCTGCTGGGGGCGCAGAACTTCTACGACGAGATCTTCGAAGCCCTCCGCATCCCCTACGAGCCCGTCCGCTGGAGCCCCGACCTGCAGGTGGATCCGGCCGACGAGATCAACAAGGTCGCCCGCATCCAGCAGCTGATCCACTCCTTCCGCGTGCGTGGACACCTCATGGCGGATACCGATCCGCTGGAGTACGTCCAGCGCAAGCACCCCGACCTCGACGTCCTCACCTACGGCCTCACGCTGTGGGACCTGGACCGCGAGTGGCCCACGGGCGGCTTCGGCGGCAAGCCCATGCTGAAGTTCCGCGACATTCTCGGCGTTCTGCGCGATGCCTACTGCCGCACCACCGGCATCGAGTACATGCACATCCAGGAGCCTGCCGAACGCAAGTGGTTCCAGGACCAGCTGGAGCACCCTTACTCCAAGCCCAGCCGGGAAGAGCAGCTGCGCATCGTTTCCAAGCTGAACGCCGCCGAGGCCTTCGAAACCTTCCTCCAGACCAAGTTCGTGGGCCAGAAGCGCTTCTCCCTCGAAGGCGGCGAGTCGCTGATCCCGCTGCTGGACGCCATCATGTCGGACGCTGCCGACGACGGCCTGGACGAGGTTGCCATCGGCATGGCACACCGCGGCCGCCTCAACGTCCTGACGAACATCGCAGGCAAGACCTACGCCCAGGTGTTCCGCGAGTTTGAGGGCACCCAGGATCCCCGCTCCGTGCAGGGTTCCGGCGACGTCAAGTACCACCTGGGCACTGAGGGCACCTTCACGTCGGACAACGGCAAGGAGACCAAGGTCTACCTCGCAGCCAACCCGTCGCACCTGGAAGCCGTCGACTCCGTGCTCGAAGGTATTGTCCGCGCCAAGCAGGACCGCCTGGACCAGGGCGAAACGTTCCCCGTGCTGCCCATCATGGTTCACGGTGACGCCGCCTTCGCCGGGCAGGGTGTTGTGGCGGAAACGCTGAACCTGTCCCAGCTTCGGGGTTACCGCACCGGCGGCACCATTCACATCGTGGTCAACAACCAGGTGGGCTTCACCACCGCCCCGTCGTCCTCGCGCTCGTCCACGTACTCCACGGATGTTGCCAAGATGATCCAGGCACCGGTTTTCCACGTGAACGGCGACGACCCCGAGGCAGTGGTCCGCATCGGCCAGCTCGCCTACGAGTTCCGGCAGCGCTTCCACAAGGACGTTGTCATCGACATGGTCTGCTACCGCCGCCGCGGCCACAACGAGGGTGACGACCCCTCGATGACCCAGCCGCTGATGTACAACCTGATCGAAGCCAAGCGCTCCGTCCGCAAGCTGTACACCGAGTCCCTCATCGGCCGTGGAGACATCACCGAGGAAGAAGCCGAGCAGCTGCTCCGCGACTACCAGGAACGGCTGGAGCGGGTCTTTGCCGAGACCCACGCCGCCCAGACCTCCCCGATTCCGATCGTGACGGCAGATTCCGCAGCCGTGTCCGACATCGAGCGGCCCATGGCCCAGCAGTCCGATGCAGGCGTCAGCGCACCGTCCTCCACTGCCATCAGCGCAGACACCCTGGCCAGGATCGGCAAGGCACACGTCGAAATTCCTGACGGCTTCACGGTCCACCCGAAGCTGAAGCAGCTCCTTGAAAAGCGCGAGCAGATGTCGCGCGAGGGCGGCATCGACTGGGGCTTTGGCGAGATCGCTGCCTTCGGCTCCCTGATCATGGAAGGCGTCCCCGTACGCCTGGCCGGCCAGGACTCGCGGCGCGGCACGTTCGTGCAGCGCCACGCCGTCTTCCACGACCGCGCCAACGGCAAGGAATGGCTGCCGCTGGGCAACCTTTCCGACAACCAGGCAAAGTTGTGGATCTACGACTCCCTGCTGTCGGAATACGCCGCCATGGGCTTTGAGTACGGCTACTCGGTGGAACGCCCGGACGCCCTTGTCCTGTGGGAAGCCCAGTTCGGTGACTTCGTCAACGGTGCGCAGACCATCATCGACGAGTTCATCTCCTCGGCCGAGCAGAAGTGGGGCCAGCGCTCCTCGCTGGTCCTGATGCTTCCGCACGGCTACGAGGGCCAGGGCCCGGACCACTCCTCCGCAAGGATCGAACGCTTCCTGCAGCTGTGCGCGGAAGACAACATGATCGTGGCCAACCCCACCACCGCGGCCTCGCACTTCCACCTGCTGCGCCGCCAGGCATACAGCCGCCCGCGCAAGCCGCTGATCATCTTCACGCCCAAGCAGCTGCTGCGCCTGAAGGCTGCCGCTTCCTCCGTGGAGGACTTCACCAACGGCACCTTCCGTCCCGTCATCGGTGAGCATGAGCAACTGCCGGCAACCGCCGTCGAGCGCGTGCTCCTCGTCTCGGGGCGCCTCTACTACGATCTCCTGTCCACCCGGCAGAAGACCGGCGACAAGACCACCGCCATCATCCGCGTGGAGCAGCTCTACCCGCTGCCGCACGCGGAGATCGCTGCGGAACTCGCCAAGTACCCGAACGCAGAGGTGGTCTGGGCACAGGATGAGCCCGCCAACCAGGGCCCGTGGCCGTTCATCGGCCTGCACCTGCCGGAGATCCTTGACCGCCGCGTCCGACTGGTTTCCCGCCCGGCATCGGCCTCCACGGCCGCCGGGTCCATGAAGCGGCACGCAGCGGAGCAGGATGTCCTGCTGAAGCAGGCATTTGCTCGGAAGTAGGCAGTAAGGCTGCCCGGCCGGACGTCGAAATACCAGACTCCGGCCGGGCAGTTCTGTTTAATGGATGGACAGCGCCGCAACTTCCGCAGCCGCGGCGGCTGCTGCCGCACAGAGTAACCCGTACCGAAGTAAAGAGGAACGCGTGGAAGACAGGAAGCTGCGGATCGCAGCTGTAGGAGACGAACTGCTGGCCGGACTGGGCGATCCCCGGGCCCTGGGCTGGCTGGGCCGCGTCCTGGCCCGCACTCCCCAGGACGGCATGGTGCTCGAAAGCTATGCGCTCCCCTGTCCGCAGGAAGGTACCGAAGGGCTCGCGGCGCGCTGGCTGGACGAAGCAGGGCGGCGCTTCAGCGGCCAGGCAGAAAACCGGCTGGTCATCGGCCTGTCCGGGCGCGACATCGAATTCGGACTCTCCACTGCCCGCAGCAGGCTTAACCTGGCCAACATCCTGGACTCTGCGTCGCAGAACAGGATCGAGGTCTTCGTTGTTGGGCCGCCTCCCACGCTGGATCCGGCGCAAAACAGGCGGCTGGACGAGCTGAACACCGCTTTCGCCGACGTCACCACCCGCCGCAAGCACCTCTACGTCGACACCTTCTCTCCCCTGCTGAACCATGAACAGTGGCGCCAGGACCTGGCTGCGAATGGTGGGACGCCCGGTCAGGCAGGTTACGGGCTCATGGCGTGGCTGGTGCTGCACCGCGGCTGGTTCCAGTGGCTTGGGTTGGACGCGCCGCAGTAGCTGCACTTCGAGACGTATCTTGACCCGTCCAGTAACCGGCGTTAGGTTGAACCGACGCGATATATCGTCTTCTGGAGGGGACCTTGAGCGAGGAGAACTGGACCGTCGCAGGCCCGCAAACCATTGACGTCAATGACGTTGCCGCGCTGAAGCTGGGCATTGTCAGGGGCAGGTTCGAGGTCCTGCCCCACGCCGGCCCGGCAGTCCGGCTGGAGGTTTCCGAGGTGCATGGCGACCCCATCGCCGTGCACTTGGGCGATGGCAGGCTGGAGGTCCGGCATCAGCTCCATGGGGCCCAGGGATGGTTCAGGACCCTGATGGAAACGGTCAACCACAACAGCGACAATTCCGCGGTCATCAGCATTTACGTCCCCGCCGGCATCGACGTGGAGGCGGGCACCGTCAGCGGTGCAGGGCTGGTCACCGGCATTTCCGGCCGCGTCCGGCTCAGCAGCGTCTCGGGCACTCTCACTGCCGAGGGCACGTCCGGCGAACTTCAGGTCAACACGGTCAGCGGGCGGGTGGAAGTCAGTAACCACCGCGGAGTCCTCACGGCCAAGAGCGTCTCCGGAGAGGTCAACGCCTCAGGCCGCTTTACCCATGTCCGCACCAACACCGTCAGCGGGCACCTCAATTTCGACCTGCTCGATTTCACGCAGGATTTCGGCTCCAACTCGGTGGCCGGCGATCTGGCCATCCGGCTGCCCCATGACGTAGGCGCCGACATCGTGGCCAAGTCAGCCGGAGGCGCAGTGGTCCTCGATGGCCACCAGTGCATCCTCACCAACGGCAAAGTGGAAACCATTGCCGGTCCGGACGCACAGCTGACGCTCGTCCGCACCAACTCCGTCTCGGGCAAAACCTCCATCAGCCACGCTCCCGCGCCAGCAAAGGGCGGCGGGGCCCCAACAAACTGATGCCACCGGTCTTCGCCAGAGGCGCATTGCGCCTCTACCTCCTGGCCCTGCTCGAAGGCGGCCCAAAACACGGCTATGAGCTCATCAAGGCACTGAAGGACCGGTTTGATGGGACCTACTCCCCCAGCGCCGGGACCATCTATCCCCGACTGGGCAAACTCGCGGCGGACGGCCTGGTGGCCACCGAGGCCGCCGGACGCCGCACCAACTACCGCCTCACCGCCGCCGGCCTCGCCGAACTGAACCGGCGGCGGGTGGACCTCGCCGGAGTCGAGGAACGGATCGCCGCAGCCGCACGGCGGCTGGATGTTGAGCTTGTCCTGCAGCAGTTCAACGACGGGCTGCAGTCGGATCTGCGCCGCCGGGCCCTGCACGGGCCCCTCAGCCCCGCCGTTCTGGAGACGGTCAGGACCGCATTGGACCACGCCCGGGCGACCATCGGCGGCGCGCTGGAGCCCTAGCACAAGGACCTTGGTGTACAACCGCAGGTCATCGGGCCTTGCCGGTTCGCGGGCCGCCACATGATGTGGGAGACTGGAGGGCAGCTCTTTTGAGTACCAACAGTAAGGAGGCCAGCTATGAGCAAGCGTGCACGCAAGCGTCGTGACCGTAAGCGTGGCGGCGCGAACCACGGGAAGCGCCCCAACACCTAGGCAAATGCCAGGAACTACGGTTCAAGCAAGGGACCCCGCAAGCCACTCGGCTTGCGGGGTCCTTTGGTGTCTGTGGCCGTTACCCGGCGGGAAAGTCCTGAACCTATGCTTCGACGCTGCGGATGGAGTGGATCCGGTCCAGGATCGCGTTCTTCAGGTTGTCCGGAGCGGATTCCTTGCAGGAACGCTTGACCATGTTCCGGATGACGCACTCAAGGTCATATTGCTCCGTGCACTCAGGGCACTCGTCAAGGTGGTTCTTGATCTCGGTCAGGTCCTCGCGGGTCAGTGCCCCGTCAAGGTATTCGTAGATGCGTTGCATCCGGGTGTCGTCGCAATCGCCCAATCCCTGGCAGTCGCTCATTTCCTGTTCTCCTGTGCTTTGCTTCCTGCCGCATCCGACGTATCCGCGGCCGTTTTGAATCCGCGCTCAGCGGCATATTCCGCGAGCATGTCCCGCAGCATTCGCCGGCCGCGGTGGAGCCGGGACATCACGGTGCCGATCGGCGTGTTCATGATGTCCGATATTTCCTTGTACGCGAAGCCCTCCACGTCCGCGAAGTAGACGGCCAGGCGGAACTCCTCCGGAATGTCCTGCAGGGCCCGCTTGACGTCCGAGTCCGGAAGGTGGTCCAGAGCCTCAGCTTCGGCCGATCGCAGGCCACTCGAGGTGTGCGATTCGGCCCGGGCAAGCTGCCAGTCCTCGATGCTGTCCGAGTTGGACTGCAGGGGCTCGCGCTGCCTCTTGCGGTAGAGGTTGATGTACGTGTTCGTCAGGATCCGGTACAGCCATGCCTTGAGGTTCGTCCCCGGCTTGTACTGGTGGAAGGCCGAGAACGCCTTGGTGTAGGCCTCCTGGACCAGGTCCTCCGCGTCCGACGGGTTCCGCGCCATGCGCATGGCCGCTGAATACAGCTGGTCCACGTACTGCATGGCATCACGCTCAAAACGCAGGCGGCGCTGCTCCACGGACTCCGCGGAGACGTCCAAGGTGCCGTCATCGCCTGACGCTTCAGCGTCCAATGGCTCGGGACCTGCCTGGCCGGAGGCCAGGGGTTCGCTTCCTGCCCTGCCGTTCACTTCGCCGGGGGAAGCCTCATACATGGCCGCGACGGCCGGATCCAGGGTGTTCATTGCCTTCAAGTCTACTGTCAGCCTCCCGGACCGGGGCATGCCGTACTCCGGAGCCCCGGCTGCCAGCTTGTCCACTGCCACCGGGCCCGCCTGTCTGGTTCCGTCCAACACCTTCCCCAAGGGCCAACTCCGCTCTGTTTCGGGTGAATGATCTCCAGGTCCCCTGTCTCGGACCCGACATGGACAACCGCCTCACACGGGCAAATATTCCCCAAAAGTGCAAGACTAGGACCGACTCCGCCGCTTGCCGCGGTTCGTCCATCCAGGAGGAAATCCATGTCCTTTGTCCGCACGCTCGCACGGCCCATGCTTGCCTCCAGTTTCGTTCTCGCCGGACTGGATAAGCTCAAGAACTCCGACGACACCGCACAGCAGCTTTCGCCGTTGCTGCGCAAGGCTGCAGCTTCGCTCCCTTTCCAGGCGAATGAGAAAACCCTTGCCCGGGTCATCGGTGGAACGCAGGTCGGGGCCGGCGTCCTGTTCGGACTCGGCAAGTTCTCCAGGCTTTCGGCTGCCCTGCTCACGGTCATTTCCCTCCTGAACACCTTCGTCGAATGGCGCAGCGCGGACATCAGCAGCAAGGAAGGCCGTGAGAACCGGCGGAACCAGCTGCTCAAGAACCTCTCCTTGGGCGGCGGCGCCCTGCTCGCTTCAGTGGATACGGCCGGCAAGCCGGGCCTTGCGTGGCGCGCCGAACACCTCGCCGCGGATGCCCGCCGGAACGCATCGCACCTGGCCGCCGACGCCCGCAAGACCACCACCAAAAAGCTGAACAAGGCGGACAAGGCTGTACGCCGCGCCGTCGACCAAGCAACGAAAGCCTAAGCACGAATGACCGCACCAGCTGCCGCCCGGGACGAATCCGGAACCCCTGCCCAGCATTGGCACGCGCCTTTCGCGGCCGGGCCCGTCGACGCCACAGTGACGGTGCCGGGATCAAAGTCCCTGACCAACAGGTACCTGGTCCTGGCAGCCCTTGCAGACGGACCGTCCCGGCTGCGCGCGCCCCTGCACTCCAGGGATTCCGCCCTGATGATCGACGCGCTCCGGCAGCTGGGCGCCACCATCACCGAAGTGCCCGGCGACGGCGCTTTCGGGCCTGACCTGGAGGTGCTTCCCTTCCACGCGGCAGCGGAAGCATCCCGGACCAGGATCGACTGCGGGCTTGCCGGCACCGTCATGCGGTTTGTCCCGCCGCTGGCGGCGCTGCGCAACGGAGCCAGCCTGTTCGACGGCGACCCGCACGCACGCAAGCGTCCCATGGGGACCATCATCGAGGCCCTCAAGGCCTTGGGCGTGGCCGTGGCGGCGGAAGACGGCAGCGCGCCGTCGTCGCTCCCCTTTGCGGTGGAAGGGACCGGCACAGTCCGCGGCGGCCACCTGGTGATCGACGCCAGCGCCTCCTCCCAGTTCGTCTCGGCCCTTCTCCTGGTGGGGGCAAGGTTTGACGAGGGCCTGCACCTTGAACACGTGGGAAAGCCGGTGCCGAGCCTTGACCACATCAACATGACAGTCGACGTCCTCCGGGGCGTGGGGGTGTCAGTGGACGACTCCGTCCCCAACCACTGGGTGGTGGCGCCGGGACCCATTCGCGCCTTCGATCAGCGGATCGAACAGGACCTTTCCAACGCGGGCCCTTTCCTCGCCGCAGCCCTGGCCTCGAAAGGTACGGTGCGGATCCCCAACTGGCCCGCGGAAACGCAGCAGGTGGGAGATTTGTGGCGCGGCATCCTCGCCAGGATGGGCGCCAAGGTCTGCCTGGCCGACGGCGTCCTGACCGTCACCGGCGGCCCGGAGATCAGGGGCGGCGTTTTTGCCGACACCAGTGAACTCGCTCCCACGGTGGCAGCGCTGTGCGCCCTGGCCAGCGGCCCCTCCCGGCTCACCGGCATCGCACACCTGAGGGGACACGAGACGGACCGGCTCGCGGCCCTGGTGACGGAAATCAACCGGCTCGGCGGCGACGCCGAAGAAACAAATGACGGACTGGTAATCCGGCCCGCGGCGCTGCACGCGGGCGTCGTCCACAGCTACGCAGACCATCGCATGGCCACTGCCGGTGCCATCCTGGGCCTGGCTGTGCCAGGCGTGCAGGTAGAGGACATCGCCACCACCGCCAAGACCATGCCCGACTTCCCGGAGCTGTGGGCAGCCATGCTGTCCCAAGGGTCTTCGGCACAGCCGGGACCGGAAGGGCGTGGCAGTGGCGCGGAGCACTGATTCCTGGGACGAATCAGACGTTCGCATCCGCCCAAACAAGAAAGGCTCACGTCCACGTACCAAGGACCGGCCCAGCCATGACGATGCCGTCACCGGCCGGATCATCACCGTGGACCGGGGCCGGTACACGGCTGTGGTGGATGAGGACTCGAAGGAAGAGCGTGTAGTCATCGCCGCCCGCGCGCGCGAGCTGCGCCGGTCGCCGGTGGTTGCCGGCGACTTCGTATCGCTCGTTGGAAACGTGTCCGGGGCGCCTGACACCCTGGCCCGGCTGGTGAAGATCCAGGACCGGAAGACGCTCCTGCGGCGCAGCGCAGATGACACCGACCCCGTGGAGCGGGCCGTGGTCGCCAACGCGGACCAGTTGGTGATCGTGGTGGCCGCAGCCAACCCCGAGCCCCGCACCGGGTTCATCGACCGCGCCCTGGTGGCGGCCTATGACGCCGGCATTGAGCCGATCCTGCTGGTCACCAAAGCCGACGTCAAGGATCCGGCGGACCTGCTGTCCAACTACACCCATCTGGACTTCCCCGTGATCATCAGCCGCACCGCCGATGCCCAGGCCTCGGGAATAGACGCGCGGTCCGACGACGGCCTCTCCGCCCGGCTGGACATAACTGCGGTGGCAGACCTCCGGGCGCACCTCGACGGCAAAGTCACCGTGATGCTGGGGCACTCCGGGGTGGGCAAGTCCACCATGGTGAACGCGCTCACCGGTGCCGAGCGTGCCACCGGCGGGGTGAATGCCGTGACCGGCCGCGGCAGGCACACGTCCTCCTCCGCCCTGGCTCTGCGCCTGTCCGACGCGCCTCCGGGCAGCTGGATCATCGACACCCCGGGCATCCGCTCCTTCGGCCTGGCGCACGTGGACCCTGACCGCATCCTGCGCTCCTTCCCGGACCTCTCCCCCGGGATCGAGAGCTGCGAGCGCGGCTGCAAACACACGGCAAGCGCCGTTGACTGCGGGCTCGATGGCTGGGTGGCGGATGGACACGCCGGGCCCACCGGTCCCGCCAGGCTGGCGTCCCTGCGGCGCCTTCTGGGGACGGACCCACGGATGGAAGCGCAGGACGCCAAGGAGCTCGGCAGCGTCAACTGACGCGTTCTCCCGGCAGAAGCGTCGGCAGACGGTAGTTTGGAACCATGATCCAACCCGCTTCGAGCTACAACGATGACCTGCGCCTGGCCCACGTCCTGGCCGACTCCGTGGATGACCAGACCATGAGCCGTTTCAAGGCCCTGGACCTCCGCGTTGAGACCAAGCCGGACCTGACGCCGGTCACCGATGCGGACAAGGCCGCCGAGGAAGCCATCCGCGGCCAGCTCTCGCGTTCCCGCCCCCGCGACGCCGTCCTGGGCGAGGAGTTCGGCAGCACCGGGCACGGTTCGCGGCGCTGGATCATCGATCCCATCGACGGAACCAAGAACTTCGTCCGCGGCGTGCCGGTCTGGGCCACCCTGATCGCACTCGTGGACGAAGGCGAGCCCGTTGTGGGCGTGGTCAGCGCCCCGGCCCTGGGCAAACGCTGGTGGGCGGCCAAAGGCATGGGTGCGTACATGGGCAGGTCCCTGGCTGCCGCCACCAGGCTCCGCGTTTCCAACGTGTCCAAGCTCTCCGACGCGTCCCTTTCCTACTCCAGCCTCAGCGGCTGGAAGGAACGCGGCAACCTGGACGAGTTCCTGGGCCTCACCGAGGACGTGTGGCGGACCCGTGCCTACGGCGACTTCTGGTCGTACTGCATGGTGGCAGAAGGCTCCGTGGACATCGCCTGTGAACCGGAACTGAACCTGTATGACATGGCGGCCCTGGTGCCCATTGTGGTGGAGGCCGGCGGCCGGTTCACGTCCCTCGAGGGCGAAGACGGCCCGTTCGGCGGTAACGCGTTGGCCACCAACTCGATCCTGCACTCGGAAGTGCTGCACCGCCTGAACCCATACCTGGACGACCTGCTCTAACAGCCGCGGTTTTACCGCTACAGCGAATATTGCGACGCCGGGTGCCCCTAAAAGGGGGCGCCCGGCGTCGTTTATTCGCCCACGCGTAACAAACGCCTTAACAATCGCCCTGGCTTCAATCCTGGGCGCCCCATGTCCTACGCTTTTATGCAGGTCACGAGTGCCAGCGCAAAACCCCGGTTTGCTGGCCGGCAACCCTCCATTCGCGGTGGGGTGCCCCGGGTGACGACCAGGCCGGTCCGGAGCGGATGCGGCAAGCGCGGATTCCTGTATGCCGGAGTCCTGTAGTCAAGTGAGGTCTCTGTGACAACTGCCACCGTCTCCCCCCAGCCCGCTATCGCCCAGGCTGCCGCTGCCGATCAACGCCGCGCCGCTGCCGGCCGGCCCCTCGCCGCCGTCACCGGAGCGGAAATCCAGGCACCACTGATTTCCGGCGGCCACGTACGCTACGCCAACCTCGATTACGGCGCGTCAGCCCCCGCGTTGTCTGTGGTCTCGGCTTACCTGAACGAGATCCTGCCTTACTACGCCAGCGTCCACCGCGGGGCCGGGTATGCGTCCCAGATCAGCACGTCAGTGTACGAGAACGCCCGCAGCATTGTCCGCGACTTCGTGGGCGGCCGCCCTGACGATTCCGTGATCTTCACCCGCAACACCACCGATTCGCTGAATCTGCTGGCTGGCTGCCTGCCCGCAACTGGAGGACGTCCGGACGGGGACGTCCTGTACCTGGACATCGAACACCACGCCAACCTCCTGCCGTGGCAGGCCGTCCCGCACCGCAGCATCGTCGCCGCGGACACCATCACCGGCACGCTGGAGTCTGTCCGTGCCGAACTGGCGCAGGGCGGGGTCAGCCTGCTGGCAGTGACCGGCGCATCCAACGTCACCGGCGAGATCCTTCCCATCCGCGCCCTGGCCGCGCTGGCCCACCAGCACGGCGCCCGGATCGTGGTGGACGCTGCCCAGCTGGCGCCGCACCGGCGGGTGGATATCAGCGCCGACGACGTGGACTACCTCGCGTTCTCCGGCCACAAGCTGTACGCGCCGTTCGGGGCCGGCGTCCTGGTGGGGCGGCCGGACTGGCTGGACTCGGGCGTCCCGCACCTCGCCGGCGGCGGCGCAGTCAAGGAAGCAAGGCTCGACGGCGTCAGCTGGGCCACCGGACCGGCCCGCCATGAGGGGGGCTCGCCGAACGTCCTCGGGGCCGCCACCCTGGCCCGCGCCACCCAGGTGATCGCCGGGCTGGACCAGGACCGCTGGCATGCCCACGAATCCGCCATCCGCTCGTTCCTGGTTGAGGGCCTGCAGCGCATTGACGGCGTAACGGTCCACCAGATCTTCAAGGACACCAACCCGGAAACGGACACCATCGGCGTGGTCAACTTCTCCGTCGAAGGCTACGACGCGGGCCTGGTGGCCGCCTATCTCTCGGCGGAGCACGGGGTGGGCCTGCGCGACGGGCGCTTCTGCGCCCACCCCCTCCTGAAGCGGCTGGGGCTGCCGTCCGGCTCCCTCCGGGCGAGCTTCGGCGTCGGCTCGCGGCTGGAAGACGCCGAACGCCTCCTCGCGGGAATCCAGGCGCTGCGCGCCGACGGCCTGGGCTGGGACTACGTGGTTGACGCGGGCCGCTGGGTGCCCGCAAACGACACCCGCACCTACCCGCACTGGGCCCCCAACACCCCCGGGACGGCCGGCGCCGCGCCCTGCATCGACGACTAGGGCGGGCTGCCTCCTTCCGCCACGCCGGCGATGCCTTCCGTGCGGTAGATTCGAAAGACATCCACAATCGGCAGCGTCAGAAGGAGGCCACGCGTGGTTCGGGGTGGCCCCAGGCTCGATCACGGGCGGCGCCGGGAGCTCGGGCAAAGCTTCCAGGACGGCGGCAGGCATTACCAGCGGGTGCGGCCCGGCTACCCGGAGGAATCAGCCCGCTGGCTGGTCCCCGCCGGAGCCCACGATGCCCTTGATGTCGGCGCTGGAACCGGAAAGTTCACCGCGTTGCTGCTGGAGATGGGACTGGACGTCACCGCCGTCGACCCGTCGGAAGACATGCTCGCCCAATTGAAGGCCCACTGCCGGGCCGCCACCGCCGTGACCGGCACTGCGGAGGCGACTGGCCTGCCGGACGCAAGCTTCGACGTCGTCACCGTTGCCCAGGCCTGGCACTGGTGTGATGCCCTGGCGGCAAGCACGGAGCTCGCCCGCGTCCTGCGCCCGCACGGAACCCTCGGCCTCGTGTGGAACCAGTTGGATACCTCCGTGCCGTGGGTGCACCGGCTCTCCAGGATCATGCACGCCGGCGACATCTACCGGCCGGGCCACAAACCCGTCGTCGGGCCCGAATTCCGGGGCATCGAAGGGCATGTAACACACTGGCAGGACACGGTAACCACGGCAGACCTGATGGAACTCACCAAATCGCGCAGCTACTACCTCCGCGCCGGCGAGGCCACGCGCGCCAAAGTTCTGTCCAACCTGGACTGGTACCTCCATGAACACCTCGCCTACGCCCCGGGCCAGGAGCTTGACCTTCCATACCTCACGCTGGCGTGGCGCGCCGTCAAGGCGTAACCGGCACACCACACAGTGCCGTCCCGGCCAAACCGGTAGGCTTGAGCCTGTGAAGACCAGCGCGCCCTCCTCCTCCATCGAGGACTACGTCAAGGTCATCTATTCATTCACGGAATGGCAGGACAAGCCCATCACGTCCTCCCAGCTGGCACAGCGGCTGGGTGTGGCGAATTCCTCCGTGTCGGAGATGGTCCGCAAGCTCAAGGACCAGGGCCTGGTTGACCACAAGCCCTACAGCGCCGTCACGCTGACCGAGCCCGGCCTCCGCCTGGCACTGTCCATGGTCCGGCGCCACCGGCTGATTGAGACCTACCTGGTCCAGCGGCTCGGTTACAGCTGGGACGAGGTCCATGATGAGGCTGAACAGCTGGAGCATGCTGTATCGGACACCTTTATCGAACGCGTCGCCGCCAAGCTCGGAAACCCCAAGCGGGACCCGCACGGTGACCCCATTCCCACTGCCGACGGCCAGGTGCTGATGCCGCGGGCCCACCTCCTCGCTGATCTGGACGAGGGCCACAGCGGGCGGATCACGCGGATCAGCGATGACAATCCCGAACTGCTCCGGTACCTCGCCGCCCAGGACATAGACCTCGACGCCGACGTCGAAGTGGTGGGACGGCGGCCCTTCGGGGGCGCCCTGGTGGTGCGGATCGGCGGCGCCGGCGCGTCCCGCGACTTCGACCTTGCCGATGAGATCGCCTCCGCGTTGTGGGTGTCGAGCGACACCCCGCATTCCGGCTGCGTCCTGGGCGGCCGCTGACGTGGCGATGCCAACGGGCAGTGCGTGGCTGGCCGTCGCGGCCGGAGGGCTGATCGGCAGCGAACTGCGGTACGGGCTGGGGCTGGCGTTCCCTGATACTCCGGGGTCGGTTCCCTGGGCCACGCTGGCCATCAACATCAGCGGCAGTTTCGTCCTGGCGGCACTCACTACGATATGGATCGCCCGCCCGCATACAGCTTTTTGGCTCCGCGCCGCGCTGGGGCCGGGCCTGCTGGGCTCCTTCACCACGTTTTCCGCGGTCATCTTTGCCTCCGGCCAGTTGGCCCGCGCTCAGGCACACCCGGTGTGGATCACCTACCTGGGGTTGTCTCTGGTCCTGGGCCTTGCGGCGGCCGGGGCCGGGTGGCGGACCGGCAGGTTCGTTTCACGCAACCAGGACGGGCGGCGATGACCGCGGCCGTCCTGGTGGGAATTTTCGGCGTCGGGGGCGCGCTGCTGCGGTTCGCCGTCGACAGCTGGTTTGCCCACCACAGCAGCATCCGCAGCGTCCGCACGGATGGAAGCGCCAGGCTGCACTGGCCGTGGGCCACGCTGCTGGTTAATGTGGCAGGGTGCTTCGTCATCGGCGTGGCGCATGGCCTGACCGCTGGGATGGGGCTTGGCAGCGAATGGCAGGTGGGCCTGGCGACCGGCCTCGCAGGAGGCCTCACGACGTTCAGCTCCTGGACCACCGCCACCATTCGCCTGGTCAGCGAGGCACGCTTCGGCTCCGCCCTGCTGAACGTGGTGGTCAACCTGGTCCTGGGCTTTGCCGCCGCGGCCGCAGGAATCGCGCTGGCTGGTTAGGCCCCCACCGGGCCGCAGTCGGCGATTTGGCCGCCTCCCGTATCGTGGAAGGTGATGATCAGCAGACGTGATGCAGCAATAACCCTCGATGTCCCCTTGGAAATGGCACAGCGCCACGGCCTGCCGAAGTGGATGTCGGAAGCAGAACTGCGAGCCATCCTGGACAATCCCCCACCCTGGCTGGTGCAATCGCGTGCCAACAGGACGGGCAAGCGGCCCGTATGGGTCCATCTGGAATGTGCGGTCTGCGGGTACGAGGAAGCGGCGCGCCCCAAGAAGTGGTGGCCGGACTTCACGTACGTAGTCTGTGTGCACCACTCCCCGACCGAGGTTCCGCCCGTACGCACGGGCTGCGTCCGCAGCGAGTACGACGGCGTCGGGACACGTTTCGTGGGCATCGCAGACGTGGAAGCGCCCCAGGCCAGCCGTTAGCTTTCCCAACGCTTCGCCCCCGGGCGCCGGCCCGGCGTCGTGCTTACGATGTCCCGTTCGCCGTCATTTCGTTGGGAACGGTGGTGAGGTGCAGTTCACTGCCCTCCCGGAGCACTGCGACGTCAAGGGGCTGGCCAATGGCGTCCGCGAACAGCAGCCGCTGCAGACTCTCAGCATTGCTGACCGGGCTGCCTCCGGCCGTGACGATGATGTCTCCGGCCAGCAGGCCGGCCTTGTCCGCCGGCGACCCCGGCAGAACCTCCACGATGCGAAGCCCCTGGCGCAGACCGGTGCGGATCACGGAGCTGGGGTTGAGCTGGATCGGCGTGCTGACGAGGCCCAGGTAGGCGCGGCGCACCCTGCCATCCTTGAGCAGGGCGGAGATGATCCGGCGGGTGGTGGCGTTGATCGGGATGGCCAGCCCCAAACCCGCCCCTGCCACAGCGGTGTTGATGCCGACGATCCTGGCGTGGCTGTCCGCGAGCGCTCCGCCGGAGTTGCCTGGGTTCAATGCCGCGTCTGTCTGGATGACGTCCTCGATGACGCGCCTGTTGCCGCCCGACCAGACCGGAATGGCCCTGCCCAGGCCGCTGACCACACCTGCGGTCACCGACCCCGCCAGTCCCAGCGGATTTCCCACCGCGACCACCAACTGTCCCACGCGGAGGGACTCGGCCGCGCCGAACTCCGCAGGCCGGAGCCTGGGCCGGGAGCCGTGAACCACCGCAAGGTCGGACAGCGGGTCGGCGCCCACCAGTTCCAGCTCCATCCTGGTGCCATCGCCGAAAACCGCAAAACCGTGCACGGTACCGGCAACCACGTGCGAATTGGTGAGCAGGTAGCCATCCTCCGTGAAAAGCACGGCAGAGCCTGCACCCACCCTGACGCGTCCGTTGCGGCGCGTTGCGGTCATCTCGATGGCTGCCACGTGGGGCGTGACGGCTGCGGCGACGTGCATGACTGTTTTCGAATAGGAGTCCAGGACCTCGTCGTCTTCCGCTGTCCCGGCGTTCCGCGCCTGTTCCATGACGCACCTCCGGCGTCCGTTCCATCCACCCCGCGGGGCCGGCCTCAGCGTGATTTTGTTCCGGCCCCGGCCATCGCGGGCCTTTAGTGGAACAACGCATGCGCGTGCTGTTTCAAGTCCCGGTTCTGCTACGCCGTGGGTGAACGGCAGCCTGGTCCACCGCTGGATCGTTCTTCACCCGTGCGCGGCGGCTCTCCAGGCTCTAGGATCGGTACCATGACTGATTCACCTGCAGGGTCTCATACGGAAATTCTGCGCGCTGATGAATGCTGGAAGTACCTCAAGTCCTCGTACATCGGACGGCTGGCGGTCATCAACGGTGATATTCCAGAGATCTTTCCAGTGAATTTCTCGGTGGCCGGAGGAACCCTGGTGTTCCGTACGGGACAGGGCACCAAGCTTCGTGCCCTGCTCAGCGGTGCGATGGCAGCCCTCGAAGTGGATGGGCTCAACCCCTACGCCACGGAGGTTTGGAGCGTGGTAGCCAAGGGCGTGCCGGAACCCTTTGATGAAGCCCGGATGGCCCTGCCTGAAGACGACGCCGACCGTGAACCGTGGGAGCCGGGCATCAAGGACCACTTGGTGGCCATCACCCCCACGGAGATCAGCGGGCGCAGATTCGCGGTCAGGTCGCGGGTGCGGTGGTGGCCGCCCGTGGATTTTTCCGCCGATTGGCTGGACTAGGCGGGGCCGCCCGGAGCCCTTACGCCGTGAGGATCACCTTGAGGGCTTTGGTTTCGGAAGCACGGGAAAACGTGTCATACGCGTCGAGGAACTGGTCGAAGCCAAACCGGTGCGTCGCGAATTTTTCTGCCCTGATCCGGCCCTGGGCCACCAGCTTGAGCAGCATGGGCGTGGTGTTGGTGTTCACCAGGCCCATGCTGATGGTGATGTTTTGGATCCACAGGTCTTCCAGGTGCAGTTCCACAGGCTTTCCGTGCACCCCGACGTTCGCCACGGATCCGCCGGGGCGGACGATGTCTGTGCACATGGCGAAGGTGGCCGGCACGCCCACAGCTTCGATGGCGACATCCACCCCGTGGCCGTCCGTCAGGGCCAGGACCTGTTCCTTCCAGTCGACGCTGCCGGACAGGACGGTGTCGGTAGCGCCGAACTCCTTTGCCTTCCCGAGGCGGTTGGCGTCCACGTCGATGGCCACCACGGTGGCCGCGCCGTACAGTCCCGCCGTGGCGATCGCAGCCAGTCCCACCGGCCCGGCGCCAACCACCGCCACGGCGTCGCCGGGCTTGACGCGGCCATACTGGACACCGATTTCGAACCCGGTGGGAAGGATGTCCGAGAGCATCACGCCCTGCTCATCCGTGACGCCGGAGGGCAGCAGGTGCAGCGAGTTCTCTGCGTAGGGCACACGGACATACTCCGCCTGGGTGCCGTCGATCAGGTGGCCGAATATCCATCCCGTACCTTCCTGGCCCTCGCCCCCGAGGCAGTGTGAGTAGAGGCCGGCCTTGCAGTTGGCACAGTGGCCGCAGGATTTGATGCAGGAAATGATCACGCGGTCATTGACCTTCAGCCCGGTCACGGAGGATCCGGTTTCAACGACAGTTCCCACTCCCTCGTGGCCAAGGATCCGTCCTTTTTCGACGGCGGGCACGTCGCCTTTCAGGATGTGCAGATCGGTGCCGCAGATGGTGGTCGTATCAACCCTGACGATCACGTCACCGGGCTGCTGGATCCGGGGGTCCGGGACTTCGGTCCACGACTTTTCGCCGGGCCCGCCATAGACGAGTGCTTTCATGCGGAACTTCCTTGCTGTGAGGGGCGGCCGTGCATGGCCTGCGGGCGGGCGCCGATCGATGATGCCCGGACATCTCCCCCAGCGTCCCATTGGCCCTGCCGGGCACCAAGGGCCATAGGTCCTCCCGCCACAGGCGGGCCTTAATGCCCTTACCGGCGGCAGAAGAGTTGCCTACGCTGTCGACATGACTGACAAGACGAACATACCGGTGCCGGAAATCCTCGACGAAGAAGAGTGTTGGACGCTTCTTTCCCAAACAGGGGTGGGCAGGCTGGCTGTCATTGCTGACGGCCATCCCGACGTCTTCCCCGTGAACTACAAGGTGGAGGGCCGTTCGCTGGTTTTCCGCACCGGCGGCGGCACCAAGCAACAGGCCATCCAGTCAGACGCCACGGTTGCCCTGGAAGCTGATGCCGTCAGTTCCCAGTTCGGCCTTGCCTGGAGCGTTGTGGTCAAGGGCAAGGCCGCTGAGACAACGCCCACCGGCGCTGACCTGGATGACATCCGCCGGGCGATGTTTCCCTGGCAGGGTGTGGGGCAGGAGCACTTTCTCCGCATCACGCCGGAATCCGTAACGGGGAGGCGCTTCACGATGAGCGCACCGCTTTTGTGGCAAACCCCGCTGGACGACGCAACCCGCGCCGGCTTCGAATAGGCCTGTGGACTGGAGGCGCTGTGCGCGCATGGTGGGTGGATGAGCCCGGCCCCATGTCCACCCATCCGTTGGTCCAGGGAAGCCGTGCCACTCCCCGCCCGGGCGCCCATGAGCTCTTGGTGGAAGTAAGCGTCTGCGGCGTGTGCCGCACGGACCTTCATCTGGCGGAGGGCGACCTGGCCCCGCACCATCGGCGCGTTGTACCCGGGCACGAGGCCGTCGGCGTCGTTATTGAAACCGGGACGGACTGTTCCCGCTTCAAGCCGGGTGACAGGGTGGGCGTGGCCTGGCTGGGCGCAGCCTGCGGCAGGTGCCGCTACTGCCGCCGCGGCGATGAGAACCTGTGCTCGTCACCCGTTTTCACCGGCTGGGACCGGGACGGCGGCTATGCCGAGCACATGACAGTTGCGGAGGATTTCGCCTACCCGGTGCCGGCCGTGTTCACCGACGAACAGGCGGCGCCGTTGCTGTGTTCGGGCATTATCGGCTACCGCGCCCTGAAGCGCGCTGCCCTGCCCGTGGGCGGACGCCTGGGAATCTACGGGTTTGGCAGCTCCGCGCACATCACTGCCCAACTGGCCATCAGGCAGGGTGCCTCGGTGTTCGTCATGACCCGCTCCGAAAGTGCGCGGAAGCTCGCGCTGGAGCTGGGAGCGGAGTACGCGGGGGGCGCCGGGGACAACCCGCCGGTACCGCTCGATTCCGCCATCCTGTTCGCCCCGGCGGGTGACCTTGTTCCCGTCGCACTGCGCGCCCTGGACCGGGGTGGAACGCTGGCCATCGCCGGGATCCACCTGACTGCGATTCCTGCCCTGGACTACGGCAGGGAGCTCTTTTTCGAACGCCAGGTAAGGAGCGTGACGGCCAATACCCGGGCTGATGGGGAAGAGTTCCTGGCGTTGGCCGCCAGGCTCTCCCTGGCCCTCACCACCACCACCTACCCGTTCGATGCCGCGGACAGGGCGCTGGAAGACCTGGCTGCGGACAGGGTGACGGGCTCGGCCGTACTACGGGTCCGGCCGGAGCAGGCGCCAAGCTGACGCGACCGGCCTTACCCGAACAGGACGGCGGCCTCCTGGTAGCGCGCCTCGGGGACCACCTTCAGTTCTCCCAGCGCTTCCTCGAGGTTGGCGTTGACGATGTCCGTGCCACGCAGTGCCACCATGGTGCCCCATCTGCCTGCAGCTGCGGATGCGACGGCGGCAAGCCCCAGCCTGGTGGCCAGCACACGGTCAAAGGCCGTGGGTTCCCCGCCCCTCTGAATGTGGCCCAGCACGGTCGCCCGGGTTTCGATGCCGGACCTCAATTGAAGTTCTCCTTCAAGCAGCAGCCCAATGCCACCCAGCCTCGGCCGGCCAAAGGTATCAAGGCCACGTGGTGCGTAGGGCGCCGGGTGACCCTCTGGTGCGAAGGCTTCGGCTACCACTACAAGGGGCGCCCTGCAGCGGTCACGGGCGGAAAGAACCCATGAGCAGATTTGGTCCAGGGACACAGGATGCTCAGGTATCAGGATGGCATGGGCGCCGGAGGCCATCCCCGAATGCAGTGCTATCCAACCTGCGTTACGGCCCATCACTTCGGCGACCATGCACCGGTGATGCGATTCGCCTGTGGTCCGCAGGCGGTCTATTGCTTCCGTGGCAGTTTGCACTGCAGAGTCAAAGCCAAACGTGTAGTCCGTCGCGCCGAGGTCATTGTCGATGGTCTTGGGCACCCCCACCACGTTGATGCCTTGTCTGCACAGTTCCCGGGCGGCTGCCAACGTCCCTTCCCCTCCAATGGCAATCAGGCCCTCCAGCCTGTTGCGCTGAAAGCAGGCGCGTACACCGTCGATTCCTTTCCCGACCAGCGGGTTAGTCCGGGAAGTACCCAGGATGGTTCCGCCGAGCCGGGAAATCCCCCTGACACTTGTCCGGGGCAGCGGAACAACATCCTGTTCCAGGACACCCCGCCACCCGTCCAGGAAACCGAGGAATTCGTATCCGTGCTTAACGTCCCCGCCCAGCACGGCTCCCCGGATCACTGCATTTAGTCCCGGACAGTCGCCGCCGCTGGTGAGGATTCCCAGCCGCTTCACGGCGCCGGCACCCCTGGCACCTGCGCAGGCAGCGGGAAATGCCTGGTCTGGCCGGGTGGCAGAACCACGTCGCGTCCATGCACCCGCACCTTGATAGGACCGGCGTCACCGGGGCCAGAGGCGATGCTCATGTGCCGGCCCTTGAGATGGACCCTCAGCAGGTGTCCGCGGTACAGGACCTCGAAGGCAACGGCACGGAGCCCTGTGGGCAGGTTGGGGGCGAACAGGATGGTGTCACCGCTGAAGCGAAGGCCCGCAAAGCTGCGCTGCACGACGTCAATGGTTCCTCCCATTGCCCCCAGGTGGATACCCGAGCGAGTGGTGCCGTGCTGGGTATCGTCAAGGTCGGCGTCGAGCGCTTCCCGAAAACTGTCCCACGCCCGGTCCGCGTCAAGGGCCGCCAGGACCGACGCGTGCGCAACCCGGCTCAGCGTTGACCCGTGGGCCGTCCTGGCCAGATAGTACTCGATGGTCCGGTTGAGCTGTTCCTGCGTAAAGCCGTAATGCAGCCGCTGAAGAATGGTTATCAGCCCTTCGTGCCCCAGGAGGTACGGCAGCATCAGGACATCCGCCTGCTTGGCCAACTTGTAGCAGTTGGTTGCGTCGTCTTCGGCTTCAAGGATCAGGTCCAGTCGTTCGATGTCGCCGTATTTGTCCCGGTAATGCTCCCAGTCCAGCTCCTTTAGTTCGCCGTAGCCCTCGAACTGGCTTATGATGCCGTCGCTGTGAAAGGGGACGTACATGGCGGCCCCCATGTGCACCCACCCGGCTGTTTCCTCGTCTGTGATACCAAGTCGTTCCTTAAGCCCTGTGCGTTCGCTGCCGTGCAGGAAGGACACGATTCCCGCTGCCTGGGAGCAAACCCACGCCGTCATGACGTTGGTGTAGGCGTTGTCGTCCAGCCCTGGGGCGTCGCGCCCGGGATACCCGGTATGGTACTCGTCCGGCCCCACAACGCCACGCACATGGTACCGGCCGTCCTGTTGGTCGTAGTCCGCCAGGGAGCGGAAGAAACGGGCAACCTCGATCACCAGCTCGGCCCCTTTTTGAAGGAGCCAGATCTTGTTCCCGGTGGCTTGGAAGTATTGCCAGGCGTTGAAGGCTACTGCCAGGCCGGCGTGGACCTGCAGGTGCGAATGATCCCTGACCCACCTGCCGGATCTCTCGTTGTACAGCCATTTCGGCGTTTCCTCGGTCCCGTCGCTGCCACTTTGCCACGGGAACTTTGCCCCCGCCATCCCCTGCGCCTTTGCAGCATCCCGGGCGGCCGGAAGCCTCCGCCATCTGTAATCGATCACAGACCGGGCAATGTCAGGCGTCCTTGACGTTAGTACTGGCAGGACGAACAGTTCGTCCCAAAAGACGTGGCCGCGGTAGCCCTCGCCGTGCAGGCCGCGGGCGGTAACGCCGGCATCCAGTTCAGCGGTGTGGTGTGTCAGCGTCTGCAGGAGATGAAAGATGTGCAGGTTGAGGACCAGGCGAACCTGTACCGGGGCATCGATCTCCACCATGAACGGCCGGAGTTCACGTCGCCATGCCTCCTCGTGCGCCGCCAGCATGGCTTCGAAGTCCGTGCCCGTACGTTCCAGCACCGCACGGGCACCAGTCTCCGGAGAGGAGATGGCACGGTCGCGGGAGGTCACCACTGCCACCGTCTTGGTGACCCGTACAGCCGTGCCCGCCTCAAGGGAAAGCATCAGGGTGCGGAAGTGGAAGGACCCTTTCCTGCCGTCCTCGAATTTTGCTGCATCCTGGGACACGTATGTCCGATAAGCTGCGGCGACGCGGATGAGGCTTTGGGTGGTTTCCACCTCGACGATGGAGATCGCGTCCCGGGGCCGCCCCGGGACCGAACAATGCGATGTTGTCCTGTCGGTCAGGTGGACATCGGAGCCGTGGGAACGTTCAGGCAGGTTCGCGTTGCGCACCCCGGCATCAATCCCGCTGCGGAGCTCCACGGCACCACTCCATCCAAGTGCTGTAACAACCGTGTCAAGGACCAGCAGGTGGGGTTCGGCCATGGACGCGAAGCGCATCTGCGCCACTTCCAAGCGCCGGCCATCCCCGCCCTCCAACAAGAGCCTGCGCTCCAGCACCGCCCTCCTGAGATCCAGCACCCTGCGCTCCCGGACGACGGTCAGCCCACCTTCCGACCACCACCGCTGGCCCGCCACCCTCAAATCAAGTGGAAGGCAATCGGGGGCATTGACCATGTGCTCCTCCAACAGCACTTCACCCGCAGCCTCCGCCCTGACACGGTTGTAGACGCCAGCGAGGTACATGCCGGCGTAGCTGAACGGGCCGCCCTCGGGGGCCGCTCCCCTCACCCCCATGTAGCCGTTGCCCAAGGTGGTCAAGGCTTCCCGGTGCCCCTCGTGTACTGCGTCGAAACCCTCGTAGACGAGGTGCCAGGCGTTGCCGATAACCTGTCCCAGATCCAGCTCGCCCACGTCGTTCAGGACACTGTCGGCGCCCGCGGCTTCGAGCTGCCGGCGGTTGCCAGTGCGGTCAATTCCAACGACCATGCCGAACCCGCCCCGCCGTCCTGCCTCAACGCCTGCCGCGGAATCCTCCACCACCACGGCATGTGACGGAGCCACCCCCAGCCGCGATGCCGCCGCAAGAAAGACGTCAGGCGCGGGCTTGCCGCGCAGACCCAGCCCAGCCGCCGTCGTACCATCCATCACTGCCGTGAACAGATCGTGGATGCCCGCCGCCTGCAGGACCAACGCCGCGTTCCGGCTCGAGGTGACCACGGCGGTGGGCACTCCCGCAGCAACAAGCCTCTGCAGCAGCTTGAGTGTCCCGGGGTAGCTTTCCACGCCGTCATTCCGCAGGTGTTGCAGGAACAACTCGTTTTTCCAGGCGCCCAACCCGAAACCAGTCCAGGTACCGGGCTCGTCGGTCTCCTTGCCCTTGTCAACCTCCACTCCCCTGGCAGCGAGGAAGCGCACCACACCTTCCTCCCGCGGCATGCCATCAATGAAGGAGAGGTAGTCAGCCCTGCTGAGTGGCGCACGGTTGGCCCGAGCCGGAACCCTCGGGTCATTCAGGATCCGCTCGAAGGCGTCTTTCCACGCAGCCTGGTGGACCAGGGCCGTGTTGGTCACCACCCCGTCCAGGTCGAAAATGACGGCGTCGAACGGTGGCTTGGCGGCGGCGGCGGTTGGCGACGCAATCATAGGTCAGTGGTACCAGCAAGCCGTGATTCGGGACAGGGCCGTTGGGCCCGGCCGCCGCGTCCCCTTTCCCGCGCCACTGTCACCTGCGTCTAGCCGGCAGCGCCGTGCTCCACGTGGTTCCACCAGGTCAGCGGGGAAGTGATGGTGAAGCGTCTGCCTGATACCGACGTTGGGACGATCCGGACAAAGTGGTTCTTCTCGCCGGACTGCCAGGGGAACAGCGTGAGGCCGGCCCCGGTCAGGAGTTCTTCCGATGGTTCCAGGATGACGGCCTTGCCCTTCACCAGGACGCTCCATGCCTGGGCGTCGTCATGGCCATCGGCTTCAAGCGCGACGGCGAGTGGTCCCCCGGCTGCGCGCAGTTTGGTACCTTCTCCGGTACGGAACAGGACGGTGTCGTGGTCCACCTTGTAGTTGACCGGGAAGACTTCCGGATACCCGTCCACGAGGACGGCGAGGTGCCCCACGGACACTCCGCGCAGCAGGTCCCAGCACGCGCCGGCAGCCAGGACTTCGGTGGGCGCTTGCGGCGGGTCGTTGTGCATAGAGTGGACGGTACCTGGCTGCCGGGCGGCCCACTAGAGTATTTTGGCCCGGCCTTTTGTTGGGGACGGCAAACAAAAACACCCCGGTCCGGGACCGGGGTGTCATGAGCAAGGCCGGGGCATCCGCTTGGATGCCCCGGCCTTGTCCGAGGGTGGAGATGGGGGGAATTGAACCCCCGTCCGATGTCGTGTTGTCAGGGCTTCTCCGGGCGCAGTTTGCGTCGGATTTTCTCGGCCCCAGCCATGCCGCAAACAGCTGGCTGATCCGGGCCCAGTCATCTAAAAGTCCCGTTTACTCCGATGACGGGAGCAAACAGCAGTGGCTACCTAAATGACGCCAGGATCCGGGGCGATAGCAACCCCGGGCTGACGGACTGTCTTACTGCTTAGGCAGCAAGAGCGAAGTCAGTGCGCTTAGATTCGGCACTTATTGGTTTGCAGAAAGCGTTTACGAGATAATTCTGCATCCTCGGCCCGCTTCACCTGTCGCGACTAACACCGTCGAAACCGATCATCCCCGTATTTTGTTACCAAACCGGCTGGCAAGCCTGCCGGACTATCCATACTAACGCACGCCCTGCCGAAATAATTCCTAGCGGCGGCGGTTGCGCTCGCGCATCTCGCGCTGGGCCTCACGGTTGTCCTGCTGTTCCCGCAGAGTCTGCCGCTTGTCATACTCGCGCTTGCCGCGGGCAACGGCGATTTCCACCTTGGCCCGACCGTCCACAAAGTAGAGCTGGAGCGGCACGATGGTGTAACCGGGTTCCTGGACCTTGCGGGAAATCTTAATGAGCTCCTCGCGGTGCAGCAGCAGCTTACGGCGGCGGCGCGCAGCGTGGTTGGTCCAGCTGCCCTGGTTGTACTCGGGAATGTGGATTGCTTCCATCCACAGTTCGTCGTTGTAGAACGTGCAGAATCCGTCCACCATCGAGGCGTGGCCCTCGCGCAGGGACTTCACTTCGGTGCCCATCAGTGCGATGCCGGCCTCGTACGTGTCCAGCACATGGTAGTCGTGCCGGGCCTTGCGGTTGGTGGCCACCACCTTACGGCCACTTTCTTTAGGCACGGGGCAACTCCTCAGGGTCAGGTTGGACTCTCCGCGCCCGGCGGCGCGGAGCTATACCAGTCTACGGCAGCAGCGTTCCCCCTAGAGCAGCCCCATGGGGTCCACGGCCTTGCCGTTGAGCCATGTCTCGAAGTGGGCATGGCATCCAGTGGAGTTGCCGGTGCTGCCCGAGTAGGCGATCAGCTGTCCCTGCGAGACGTGCTGGCCATTCGAAACCACGATGCTCGAGTTGTGGTAGTAGATGGTGGTCAGGGTGTTGCCCTGCACCACCCCATGGTCGATCTTCACGCGCCAGCCGCCGCCGTCGGCGGAGTTCCAGCCGGAGCTGAAGACTTCCCCGGCGGCCGCTGCGTAGACAGGAGTGCCGCAGGCGGCGCCGAAATCGATGCCGGTGTGCATGTAACCGCCGGTGCCGTAGAAGTCGATGGTCCCCGGCGGAGTGAGGCGGTAGCCAAATCCGGAGGTGATGGGGATGCTTCCGTCAAAGGGGTGGCGCAGGCCAAAGGCCGACGGCGATCCCGCTGCCGGCGGTACGTACGGCTGGACAGGCGGGGCCGGGCGGTTGGCTGCCGCTGCTGCCGCGGCAGCAGCTGCTGCCGCAGCCTCTGCCTGCCTGCGCTGTTCGGCTTCCCAGGCCTCGCGGGCTTTCCGGTCGCGTTCGGCGATTTCGTTGGCCACCTGGTTCTGGTTGGCCTGAACGCCCGCAAGCTGCGCCTGGATGCCGGGCTTGGCTGCCTGCAGTTCAGCGTCAAGGCGCGTGGTATCGGCGATCAGCTGGTCAACCTGGGCTTTTTTGGCCGCAGCTTCGTCCCGGGCAGCCTTTTCCCGTTCCAGGGCAGCGTCCGCCTTGGCCTTAAGATCCTTGATTTCCGCTTCCACTGCCTGGAGGCGCGCCTCGGAATTGACGTTGGTGGCGTTCTGCTGGTTGAGCTTGTCCATGGCCGCGTTCTGGCTGCGCATCGCCTGGTCCGCCAAGTCCATGGTGTCGGTGAGGCTGCCACCGCCGTTCGAGCCGAAGAAGAGGGACAAGTTGGAGGGGACTCCCCCGGACTTGTAGGCCTGGGTGGCAATCTGCCCGATCAGCTTTTTGGTGTCGGCGATCTTCTGCTTGTCCGCTTCCAGCTGCTGGGTGATCTTCGCCTTGTTCTGCTGCGCCATGTCGACGCGTGCCGCGAGAGCTTCCGATTCCTTCACCGCGCTGGCCACGCGGCCCTGTGCATCAAGGAGGTCCTGCTGCGCGCCCGGCAGCTGGCCCTGGTAAATCACCAGGTCACCGGCGGCCTTCGCAATCCTGGAATCGACGAACTCAAGCGAAGCCTGGACGCGGGCGGCTTCGGTCTCGAGCGCCTTCTGCTTGTCATCCAGGTCGTCGGCGAACGCGACCGGGGTGGCGATGGCCATGCCGGCGGAAAGGAGGACGGTGAGCACGCCGCTGACGATCCCCAACCGGCGGGCAGCGGCCAGCCGGTTGCTGCGCCGGGGAAGGGGCGGGTTCTGATCGGTTACGTTCATGGGCATTCCTTGGTCGGTGTGCACAGCCTAAACGCGCAAATATCTGCGTAAGGTCAAGAGAGACGAAATTCCTGCCAAGGATCCGCCAAGGACCAGCAGTGCCGGGGCGAGGATGAGCGTCTGCCCGGATGAGATGAAGGCCGTGTCCGGATACTGGCGGGACATGTAGTCGCCCAGGAAGAACTGCGCAACTGCCCACAGGGTGCCCGAAGCCAGGGCAGCTCCAATCACCGCCGCAATGACGCCCTCCAGGATGAATGGTAACTGGATCACGGTCTTGGAGGCGCCGACAAGACGCATGATGCCGGTTTCCCTGCGCCTGCTGAATGCGGAAAGGCGGATGGTGGTGGCAATCAGAAGAATGGCGCAGACGATCATGACGCCGGCGATGCCTACTGCCACCAGCGACGCGCCGTTCATTACGGAGAAGAGGCGTTCGAGCAGCTGGCGCTGGTCAATCACGGTTTCCACCCCCGGCTGGGAGGAGAAAGTCTCGCTGATGATCTGGTACTTTTCCGGATCCTTCATGTTGATCCGGAAGGATGCAGGCAGCTGGTCCGGCGTTACCGAATCGACGATGGGTGAGTTGGAGAACTGGTCCTTGAAGTGCTTGTAGGCCTCATCCTTGGACTCGAACTGGAAGTCGTTGATGTACTGCGCCACGGCCGGGGATTCCAGGAGCGCGTTCAGGCCCTTTTGCTGCTCCGGAGTGACGGGCCCTGAAGCGCACCCCGGCGCCGTCGAGCCGTCGCTGCAGAGGAAGATGGCCACCTGGACCTTGTCGTACCAGTAGCCCTTCATTTGGTTGATCTGCATTTGCAGCATGCCGGCCGCGCCCACGAACGTCAGGGACACGAAGGTCACCAGGATGACTGAGACCACCATGGAGAGGTTGCGGCGCAGGCCGCTGCCGATCTCGGAAAGAATGAATGCGAGCCTCACTGCTGGGCCTCGCCTTCGGCACGGTTGCCCGGCAGGCCGGCGTCGGGCGCTTCCCGGCCACTGGCATCCTTGAGGCGCCGCGATTGTCCGACGACGGGAATCATCGACGTGTAGAGAGCCTTGGCTTCGTCGCGGATCACCACGCCGTTCTTTAGTTCGACCACCCGTTTGCGCATCTCGTTGACGATGTCGTCATCGTGCGTGGCCATCACCACGGTGGTTCCGTTTTGGTTGATCTTGTCCAGCACGCCCATGATTCCCATAGACGTAGTGGGGTCCAGGTTTCCGGTGGGCTCGTCCGCGAGGAGGATTCCCGGGCGGTTGACCACCGCGCGGGCGATGGCCACGCGCTGCTGCTCGCCGCCGGAGAGTTCGTGCGGCATGCGGTGTTCCTTGCCCTCGAGGCCTACCGTCTTGAGCACCTCGGGGACGGTGTCGCGGATGACGCTGCGGCTCTTGCCGATGACCTGCATGGCAAACGCGACGTTGGCGAACACATTCTTTTGGGGCAGGAGGCGGAAGTCCTGGAAGACGACGCCGATGCCGCGGCGGAGGCGCGGGACCCGCCAACTGGAGATTTTGGCGACGTTCTGGCCTGCGACGTAGACCGCCCCCGAGGTGGCACGGTCTTCCTTCAGCACCAGTCGCAGGAAGGTTGACTTTCCGGAGCCGGACGCGCCGACAAGGAAGGCGAATTCGCCGCGGTCAATCTCAAGGTTGACGGAGTCCAGTGCCGGACGGGCTTTCTGGTCGTATACCTTGGTGACATTTTCGAATCGGATCATGGCCCTAAGTACCCTGCAGGGCAGGACTGATCCTTCTGACGCAGCCCAGTTCTGCAGCCGGTGCACGGGTTTTCGTTGGGGGAAGGTAGGGCCCCGGCCCCTCGACTATACGCAGGACAGCCCGGGGTTGGCCGGGCTTTCCGGGGCGTGTCGCCGGATCCGATGGCGACCTGCGGGCCGGCCTGCTACTTTTCGGCGTTGCGGTTATCAGTACGCCAGCGGATGCCGGCGTCGATGAAGTCGTCGATCTCGCCGTCGAACACTGCCGACGTGTTGCCCACTTCGTGTTCCGTGCGCAGATCCTTCACCATCTGGTACGGGTTGAGGACGTAGGAACGCATCTGGTCGCCCCAGGAGGCTTTGACGTCCCCGGCCAGGGCCTTCTTCTCCGCGTCTTCCTGTTCTTTCTTGAGCAGGAGGAGCCGGGATTGCAGCACGCGCATAGCCGCGGCCCGGTTTTGGAGCTGTGACTTCTCGTTCTGCATCGACACGACGGTGCCGGTAGGAATGTGGGTGAGGCGCACCGCGGAGTCGGTGGTGTTAACCGACTGACCGCCGGGGCCCGACGAACGGAATACATCGACCCTGATTTCGTTGTCCGGGATGTCGATGGAGTCAGTCTGTTCGATCAGCGGGATGACTTCCACTGCTGCGAACGACGTCTGGCGCCGGCCCTGATTGTCGAACGGGCTGATCCGGACCAGTCGGTGGGTTCCTGCTTCAACGCTGAGGGTGCCGTAGGCGTACGGCGCCTTGACCTCGAACGTGGCCGATTTCAGGCCGGCCTCCTCCGCGTACGAGGTGTCCATGACCGTCGTGGGGTAACCGTGACGCTCGGCCCAACGGAGGTACATGCGCATCAGCATTTCGGCGAAATCTGCTGCATCGACTCCGCCGGCTCCCGCACGGATGGAGACCACGGCTTCGCGCTCGTCATATTCCCCTGACAGCAGGGTGACCACTTCCAGGTCCTTGAGGGCCTTCTTGATGGATTCGAGTTCGGCCGCGGCCTCCCCCATCGAGTCGGCGTCGTCCTCGTCCTGGCCGAGTTCCACCAGCACTTCGAGGTCGTCAATCCGGGACTGGAGGTTGGTGAGGCGCTCAAGCTCCGACTGGCGATGGGACAGCCGGGAAGTGATCTTCTGGGCCGCGGCAGGATCGTCCCAAAGATCCGGCTCCCCTGCCCGTTCGCTGAGTTCGGCGATGTCCTCCTTGAGCGCTTCGATGTCGGTCACGCGTTCGATGGACTCGTAGGTGGCGCGGAGCGCGCGGATTTCAGCGGAAAAATCAATATTGGCCATGGTCGTTTAAGCCTACGCTATCGGCGCATACTGCCCCGGTGCGGCTATCGCGTCAACCGGGAGCGGGCTGTTGACGTCGCCTCGATCCGGATGCCGTCTGGAATGAGGAAGTTGACCACCGGCGGATGCACGGCCGCGCTGAGGACCACGACGGCGGTGGAGCCGTCCGGCGTCCCCGTCGCTCCCGTGACGGCAAGGTCCGAAAAACGCTGGGATGCAGGACTTCGGGCAACGAAATCGGCAGCCACATTCCGGATCCGCGCGGGGTTAAGCACGGCTGAAGGGCTTCCGCCCTGTGTTGCGACTTCGCCCAGGGTGTAGCTGCCTGCCGCGGCAAGGGAAGCTCCGTCCGCCAGGGACAGCAGCCGTTTGTGCTCCAGATATACGGCGGAAATGCCTACAACGACCGTGGCGACCAACAGCGCCAAAACCACGTAACCCAGGATCATCACCATCAACTGGCCGCTTTCGTCCCGTTCGTCGCGCCTCACCGGTAACGGCCCACCAGTTGCGTTTGCGTGGAAGAAGCGGTGACCTCTGTGGCAGACAATCCTTCAGCAAATGGCATGAACGGCAGCGCGACGCGGAGGCTGACGTTCACCGTTACCGTGCTGCCCGCCGCCTGGCAGTCGGCTGGATTGCAGGACGTGGTCACGCTGGCCCGGTCCGGTTGGTGCCCGAAATCGGAAAGGGCCAGGGCCACGGCCCGCTCTGCAGCAGCTTGGGCGGTGGCGGCATCGGGTTGGGCAATGTAGACCTTGGCCGCCTGGTCTGCAGCGCCCACCACCGCGAAGGAGCCACCTTGGATCTGGCTGACCGTGATGACGAAGTACACCAGCGGGACCATGAGCAGAAGTGCCAGGAACGTAAACTCCACAATGGCACTTCCCTCTTCAAGCCCGGAGCCCTGCTGCGCCGTCTGCTGCCCGCGGTGGATGTCCCCGCGCACGGCACGTCGCGCCGGCCCCTGGTTCGTCCCCGTATCCGGGTCGAAGTCCGTCTCCGTTTCGCGGCACAGCGCGCCGGAGAGGCGGATCTTGAAGCGAACGTAAAGCGTGGAACCGGGCAGCGGGTTGAAGCCGCGCGAATCAGGGCTGGACAGCCGCATGCCCCTTCACCTCCAACATGTCCCGCGGCCCGATCAGACCGATGACGGGCATGGGAGAGCGCACTGTAACTTCCAGGGTGCGCATGCCGTGGACGTTCACCTCCCGGGTACTGACCCGTTCCGCGAAGCCCGGGTTGAGGGCCACGCTTATGAGGCTTCGGGTTCGTTCTTCAGCATCGGAGGCGTTCCTGTCAGCAAGTGTTCCGTACCGGGCACCCGATGCCGCAGCATCGATGAGGGTGTTCCGGACGTGCAAGACGAGGGTCAGCTGCATGATTGCAAGGAAGAACATCGTCAGCAGTCCGCCAACCAGAACGAAGTCCACGACCGCTGCCCCCCGCTCCCCGGGCCGGGACAACTCCGGCGCCACGCCGAGGTGCAGGCGCGGATGCACCTTCGCCCCCTGAGCGGAGCTCACGGGTCAGTTCCCCACTTTGTCCATGGCCTGGTTGAACATGGCCTCCAGGGCGGGGCCGGCGAGAGCCAGCAGTGCTGCCACCAGCACCGCTGACATCAGGGTTATCATCACCCAGCCCGGCACGTCGCCCCGCTCCCGGTCGTCATGCGGGGCCGGCCACGTGGATTGGCCGGCATTCCGCCTCCCGCGGCTCTGTGTGATGCCGCCTTGCATACGCGAAGGCCGAACCGACCGGGTCATCCGTACCTGCAACAGCATCCCAAGGCCAAGAAGCAGCATCGCACAGCGGGTTCCCATGTTTTTCATCTTGCGTCCTATTCCTGTTCCTTGAAGGGGATTTGAAGTCGTCGAGTCGAAATTTCGGTTCTTGCTTCCATCAGAACCCCAGGTTGATTGCGGCGAGGCCCGGGAAGACCGCAAACACGACGGTCAGGGGAAGCACTCCGAAAACCAGGGGCACCATCATGGCGATTTCCTTCTTTCCTGCGGCCTCCATCAGGTCGCGCTTGGCCGTATCGCGGACGTCCTGCGCCTGTGCACGGAGTACGTCGGCCAGTGGTGTCCCTCGCTCGACCGCGACAATGATTCCGTCCATGAACCGGACCAACGGCGCAAGGTCGGTGCGCGCGGAAAATTCCTGCAGTGCCAGGACCAAGGGTTTGCCGGCCCTTGTCTCTGTGAGGATTCTCGAGAATTCCCGGGACAGTTCGCCGTTCGCGCTCCTGCAGACGCGGTCCAAAGCCCCTGCAGCGCTCTCCCCTGCACCCACAGCGAGTGCCATCAACTCGGCAAGGCTGGGAAACTCTGCCATCATCCTGGTTTCGCGCCGACGCACCTGGACACCCAGCCAGTAGTCCCGGAGCACAAACCCTCCTGCAGCGCTGCCGATGACTATCACGGCCGAAATGATCGGGCTGACCCTGCCCGCTGCTGCTCCAAGAAGGATAAAGATCAGCGAGAGGATGAATCCGCCCGCTGCCCAAAGCAATTGCTCTGCGCGAAAGTCGATGGGCGATTTATTGAAGCCCGCCTGTGCCAGCCTCCGGCCCGTTGCGCCAGGAGAGGGGTTGAACTTGCCCAGGGCCGACCGCCACTCCTGGAAGACGGGACGAAGGATGCGCTCGAGGGGGCCGAAGGGTGTCAGGTTCTGCTCACTGGTGTGCAGGAGCCGCGATTCCAGGTTCTGTGATTTCAGCTGGGGCTCAATCCGCTCTGAAAGCGTCATGGGGCGCATCGGCGGTGAACGGAAGATGACAAGCCACAAACCGAGTCCAAGACCTACACCGCAGATTACAGCTCCTGGGGACATGATCATCATCGGAGGACCCTTTCATCCTGCGGTAGGGCCCCGATCTTCAGCATGACCGTGTAGCAGATCAGCGAGACCACCAAACCGCCCAGCAGAACCACAGCCCCCACAGGCGTGTTGTAGGCCTGGATTGCTTCCGGCCTGGTTGCAAGAAGAAGCATGACGATCCAGGGCGCAGCGACGGCAAGCCTGGCTGCGTTGATTGTCCAGGACTGCCGGGCTTCAAGCTCACTGCGTGTCCGGGCGTTCTCGCGCAGGAATTCGGCCAGAGTACCAAGGAGCTTCCCGAGGTCCGAGCCCCCAACTTCCCGCGTCAGCCGGAGCGCCTCGATGATACGGTCGGCAACCGGATCAGCGAGCCGCTGCTTCAGCTTGTTGAGAGAACCGTCAAACTGGCCTCCCGCACGGTAGTCGGCACCAAACTCGCGGAACACCGGCCGCAGTTCCTCAGGTCCTTTATCTCCGAGCTGGATAAGGGCCTCCGGCATTGGAAGCCCTGCACGGATCGCCGACCGGAGATGGTCCACAACATCAGGCCAGAGTTGGCGCAGCATGGCCATCCTCTTTTTGGCCCGCCAGCGGAGAATTGTGATCGGCAGCCAGGCTCCAAAAAGGCTGAAGCAACCGGCTATCGGCCAAGACCGGCTGAGGGCGTAGAAGACGAGTGCCACGAAAATACCAAGCCCCAGGCACGTACCGGCCAAACCCCGGGGCGATACCTTGTCCACGCCCGCGGCAGCGAGCAGGTCAGCCAGGCGACCAGGCTTACGTTCCCGGTCTCCGCGGGCAGCGGTCTCCCAGCAGGACCACCAGATGAGGAAGAAGCCAACGCCCCCCACTGTTCCGGCCAGCGCGGTGATCATCGCGGATCCAGCAGTGCCGAAACGTCGTACCCTGCCTGCGAAAATTTCTCGGCAGCGGGCATCGCGTTCGCCCGGGGCTGCAGAACACCGTCCTCCAGGGCAAAGACCAGCGATGACTCAATCACGCCGTTTTCCACGCGGCGACCCAGCGACAGGATTTGGGTTACTAGGCGCCGGCCGTCACCATGCCTGCTGCAATGCACCACGAGATCTATGCACGACGCAACAGTCGGGACCACGAACGCACTTGAGATGTTGTCCCCGGCCAAAAGCGGAAGTGTGCAGATTTTAGTCACGGCGTCGTACGCCGAATTGGCGTGGACGGTGCACATTCCGGGAAGGCCGCTGTTGAGCGCAATGAGCATGTCCAGGCTTTCGGCTTCCCGTACCTCCCCAACTACCAGGCGGTCCGGACGCATTCGCAATGCCTCCTTGACCAGCCGGCGAAGTGGGATTTCCCCCTCACCTTCAAGGTTTGGTTGACGACACTGAAGTCCTACAACGTCGCGGAGCGGAAACTGCAACTCAAAGATCTCCTCGACCGTAATGACACGTTCCCTGCTTCCAATATCGGCCGCCAGGCAGTTCAGCATGGTCGTCTTGCCTGCCTGGGTTGCGCCTGAGACGAGTATGTTGAGGCCGCTTGCTACGGCCGCGCCGAGGAAACGAGCAGCGTGTGCGGTGAGGGTGCCGAGTTCTACGAGATGCTCCAGACGGCTCGCCCTGACAACGAATTTCCTGATATTCACTGCCCAGTGGCGGCGCGTAACGTCCGGAATGACGACGTGGAGCCTGGACCCGTCGGGAAGCGCAGCGTCTACAAAGGGCGACGACATGTCGAGCCGTCTTCCCGAGCTCTTAAGCATGCGCTCCACGAGATCACGCACCTGCTGTTCGGAGAGAGTCAAAGACGTCAGTTCTGACTCGCCATTACGTGCCACGAAGATTTCGTTGGGGGCATTCAGCCAAATTTCTTCGACGGATGGATCATCAAGCAGAGGTTGGAGCACGCCGAAACCTGCGACGGCGTCAAAGAGGAATCGGCGCGCGGCGTCAAGAGGACCAAGGGGCGGCAGCGGACCCACCAGCGTGCGTTCGTCATAGTCGGAGACCACGGCTTCGACCAGGCGTCGAACCTCGCCGGCCTGCGTGAGCGGGTCCAGCCCTCGCCGGCGGATAAGTTCGCGGACTTCGTCCTCGACAATTTCCAGCGCATCCATATGTTCCCCCATACAACGGCCGCCCCCGATGGAGGCAGTGCGACTGGGTTACAGCCTAGGGAGAGGGGCATCGCCACAACAAGTCATCCAGCCCGTTTGTGGATAAACGAACAACCTCAAGATTCCCACCAGTTGGTGTGAGGATTCAGCAGGGAGCCCCGCAAGATTCACATAAGTAACATCAGAACCACTAGTTCCCCCAGTAACACCGGTGCTAAGGTGAGCGCGTTGTTTATCGAAATAGCACTATCAGGTGGCTTCCTGGGGGAAACACCTGAGCAGTATCCAAAGGGGCGCTTGGGGGAGCGCCGCAATGTCTCCGGAGCAAATATGAAGCGGAACCTGTCTCAGTCCCGTCGCCCAGCCCTGAAATTCTTCGGGCTCCTCGCCCTCGTGGGCTCCTTGTTGGCAGGCCCGGGTCTGAGCGGGGTCGCCTTCGCCACCGATTCCAGCCCGTCGCCGTCACCTTCGGCTACTGCGCCGACGTCGCAGCCCGCGGCTACGCCGCCACCGACGACTGCCCAGGCAACGGCAACGGCAACGGCAACGACCACCCCTAAGCCAAGCGCGGCGCCATCTCCGTCCCCGTCAGCGTCCCAGACCATGGCCGAGGCCGTCGGCAAGGGTGCCGAGATGGGTCAGCGCTCAGCCCGGGTGACGGCTTCCGCGAATACTACGGGCGTGAAACGCCTTAGCGCGGAGTCACTGACGACGCAGGGAACCTGGATGCCGACGTTCGGTGTGCAGGGACTTGACGTCAGCGCCTACCAGACCAATGTCGACTGGCAGCAGCAATGGAACATGGGCGCCAGATTCGCGTATGTGAAGGCATCAGAAGGCAACTACTTCACCAATGACCAGTTCAGCTCCCAGTACCAAGGTTCGCGAAACGTGGGCATGATCCGCGGCGCCTACCACTTTGCCATCCCGAACTGGTCCTCCGGAGCAGACCAGGCCCGCTACTTCGTGCAGAATGGCGGCGGCTGGACTGCGGACGGCTACACGATGCCCCCGGTTCTTGACTTCGAATTCAACCCCTACGAGGGCCGGACCATCAACGGTTTCTACTTCGGCAACACCTGCTACAACATGTCGGCAGACCAATTGTCTTCCTGGGTGCAGGACTTCGGCAACACAATGCTGTCACTGACTGGGCGGCTCCCGGCCATCTACACCAACACCAGCTGGTGGAACCAGTGCCTGGGCAACCAGACAGCCTTCAGCGACTACCCGCTTTGGGTAGCAGCGTACCCAGGGTCCCCGAGCAACGACGCCGGCGCGGTACCAGCGAGCTGGGGCACCTACAGCATCTGGCAGTACAGCAGCACCGGGCCTTTCGCTGGCGACTCGAACGTCTGGAACGGGGATTATGCCGGGCTCCAGGCCTTCGCCGCAGCCGGGGTGCCGGCGGCCGCCAACCAGGCCATAAGCAGCGTCCAGATGCAGACTCCGGGTCTGGGATCGCCTACAACTTCAATAATTTGTGGTCTACGTGACGGTGGCTGCTACCAGAATTTCGACAGTGGAGCGATCGTATGGTCTTCCGCCACTGGCGCCCATGCCTCTCCAAACGGGTCTATCCGTGACGCCTGGAAAGCCTCCGGTTTCGAGGGAGGCGTCCTTGGCTACCCCACCTCAGATCAAACCTGCGGGCTGAAGAACGGCGGCTGCTACCAGAACTTCCAAAACGGAGCCATCATCTGGTCCACCGCTACCGGAGCCCAGGTCTCCACCAACGGACCCATCCGCGACGCCTGGCAGGCCAGCGGTTTCGAGGGAGGCGCCCTGGGCTACCCGACGTCGTCCCAGATCTGCGGACTGAAGGACGGCGGCTGCTACCAGAACTTCCAAAACGGAGCCGTCATCTGGTCCACCGCTACCGGAGCCCAGGTCTCCCCCAACGGACCCGTCCGCGACGCCTGGCAGGCCAGCGGCTTCGAGGGAGGCACCCTGGGCTACCCGACCGGACCGGTAATCTGCGGACTGAAAGACGGCGGCTGCTACCAGAACTTCCAAAACGGAGCCGTCATCTGGTCCACCGCTACCGGAGCCCAGGTCTCCCCCAACGGACCCGTCCGCGACGCCTGGCAGGCCAGCGGCTTCGAGGGAGGCACCCTGGGCTACCCGACCGGACCGGTAACCTGCGGACTGAAAGACGGCGGCTGCTACCAGAACTTCCAAAACGGAGCCGTCATCTGGTCCACCGCTACCGGAGCCCAGGTCTCCCCCAACGGACCCGTCCGCGACGCC